>NZ_JBEZFT010000031.1:0-73528 GCF_040649595.1 Kribbella sp. NPDC048915
TCCTCGGAGTAGTTCTTGCGGGCCATGGTCCTGATCATCTCGCTTCCCCAGCACATGGCTGGATTCAGCGTGTCCAAGAACCAGGGTCAGGGCCCGCGCGCCTTCAACTGGAGGGTTGCCCATCGAAAATTCCGCTGGGCAACCCTCCACTTGAATAGGCAACCCCCACACGCCCGGCCCAACCCCCCAGATGAGAAGGCACCCCCTCAACTGGAGGGTTGCCTACCGAAAATTCCACTGGGCAACCCTCCACTTGAATAGCCAACCTTCCGGTTGTGGGGGCAAGCGCAGGCGCCGTGACGCGGGGGCGATGCGGGTGGGTGACCGGGGTCACCGCAGGGGTGCTTGCAATTGCAAGCACGTTGCTAGCACACTGGATGCATGGCCAAGTTGAGTGATCGGGCGGCTGGGGCGGTGGGCTCCCTCGGGGAGTACCTCGCCGAGCAGCGGCGGCAGGCGCAGTTGTCGCTGCGGCAGTTGTCCGACTTGGCCGGTGTGTCGAACCCGTACCTCAGCCAGATCGAGCGCGGCCTGCGGAAACCGTCGGCCGAAGTGCTGCAGCAGCTCGCGAAGGCGTTGCGGATCTCCGCGGAGACTCTGTACGTGCGGGCCGGCATCCTCGATCCGGACGACGACCCGGACGGCTCCGGTAGCCGTCAGGCGTCCGGTGTGGTCGACGCCGTCCTGCTCGACCCCGCGCTGACCGAGCGGCAGAAACGCGTCCTGCTGGACGTGTACATGTCGTTCGTCCGCGAGAACACCCCCGACGAGCCGCCGGCTCGCGAGGGCACCGCTGACTGAACCTGCTGACAACACCCCGAGGAGAAGCCTGATGGCTACCCGTACGCCTGTAACCCCGTTCTACGCGATCGCCGGTGCCGGCGACGTCGCGGTCGAGAAGCTCCGCGCTGTCGGCGAGGACGTCACTGCCCGGATCGCGAAGCTCGACCAGAAGACCCTGCAGAACGAGCTGACCAAGGCCCAGTCCGAGCTGATCAAGGCGCAGAGCGAGCTGACCAAGCGGCTCGAGGCACTCGTCGCCGATGCCCGCACCGCCCCGGCCAAGCTGCGCGAGCTGCCGAAGACCGCGCAGACCGGTTTCACTGCCGTGCTCGGCCAGGCCGAGGAGACCTACGAGGACCTGGCCGGCCGCGGCAAGGACCTGGTCGAGCGGATCCGCCACCAGAAGGCGACCGAGGACCTGGTCGCGTCCGCCAAGACCACGGCGAGCAAGGCCAAGGCCACCCGGACCACCACCCGGAAGACCGCGCAGTCCGCGACCCGCGCCGCGAAGTCGACCGCGACCAGCGCCCGCAAGACCGCGAAGTCCGCCGCCAAGGCGACCCAGTCTGCGGCCACCAAGGTCGGCGACTGACCGTAGTTATTTGCCCACTGTGAGTGTGAGTTTGCGATCGGGCGGTCCACAGCTGTGACTTCACAGCGGTGGGCCGCCCGGTCTGTCGGTTAGGCTCGGAGCATGATCACCTTCCAGAGCCTGATCCCCGGATTCGGCGATCCGCTGTCGGTCATCTGGTGGGTGCTGCTCGCGATCAAGCTGGTCGCGCTCGTCGACGCACTGTTCCGACCGCGCGCGGTGTTCATCGCCGCCGACAAGCTCACCAAGCCCGGGTGGGTGCTGATCCTGAGCGTGTTCACCCTCAGTCAGTTCTTCCAGGGCTGGCTCAGCTTCTTCGGCCTGATCGGCATCGTGGCGTCCGCCGTCTACCTCGTCGACGCCCGACCCGCCCTCCGCGCCGCCACTGGCCGCGGCCGAGGCGGCTGGGGCGCCATCCGCCGCCGCCGCGGTCCCCGCCCGCTGTAGCATCCGCCGCAGTTCCCACCCACCACGCGCGATCCGGCCCCGTCGGGTCAGCCACTGTCGACGTCAGTGGCAGCCACTGTCAGCGTCAGCTAGCCGGGGGTGTGCACCCTTTCCAGGGGGCTTGAACACGGAATTTCCTGTCCAAACCCACCAGAACCTGTTCACACCCACCAGAGCCGGCGCGCTCGGCCTGTCGTACGGCGGTCTTCGCGCGAGCCGACGTACCGCCCACCAGGTGCACCCGCGCACTCCACGCACCGCTCACCGGACAACGCCCGCGCACAGAGCAGCGCCCTGGCGCCGAAGTGAGGGCAGTTCGCGGGGGTGTGCACCCTTTTCCGGGGGGCTTGAACACCGAATTTCCTGTCCAAACCCACCACAACCCGTTCACACCCACCAGAGCCGGCACCGGGCTGCAGCGGGCGAGCCAGTTCGCGGGCGTGTGCGGGCTGCAGCGGGCGAGGCAGTTCGCGGGGGTATGCACCCTTTCCAGGGGGCTTGAACACGGTATTTCCCGTCCAAACCCACCACAACCTGTACACACCCACCAGAGCCGGCACCGGGCTGCAGCGGGCGAGCCAGTTCGCGGGCGTGTGCGGGCTGCAGCGGGCGAGGCAGTTCGCCGGGGGTGTGCACCCTTTCCGGGGGGCTTGAACACGGAATTCCCGTCCAAACCCACCACAACCTGTTCACACCCACCAGAGCCGGCGCCGGGCTGCAGCGGGGAGGCAGTTCGCGGGGGTGTGCACCCTTTCCAGGGGGCTTGAACACGGAATTCCCGTCCAAACCCACCACAACCTGTTCACACCCACCAGAGCCTGCGCCGGGCTGCAGCGGGGAGGCAGTTCGCGGGGGTGTGCGGGCTGCAGCGGGCGAGGCAGTTCGCGCGGGTGTGCACCCCTTCCAGGGGGCTTGAACACCGAATTTCCCGTCCAAACCCACCACAACCTGTTCACACCCACCAGAGCAGGCATCGGCACACCGGCGTACCGGGCGAGCGCGGATGGTGCTACGAGCGGTACACGATGACTTTGTCGCCGACCTTGATCTGGTCGAAGAGGACCTTGATCTTGGCGAGGTCGCGGACGTTCACGCAGCCGTGGGAGGCGCCGTTGTAGCCGCGGGCGGCGAAGTCGGAGGAGTAGTGCACGGCCTGGCCGCCGCTGAAGAACATCGCGTACGGCATCGGTGAGTCGTACAGCTTCGAGACGTGGTTGCGGCTCTTCCACCCGACGGTGAAGCCGCCTTCACGGGTCGCGGTCTTGGCGGCGCCGAACCGTACGTCGAGTTGCATCTTCACGACGCCGTCGACGACGTACCGCAGCTTGCGGGTGGTCTTGTCGATGCACAGCGCCACGCCGGTCGCGCAGCGCGGGTCGAGCTTCTTGCCGTTCACCACCGGCGCCGGCGGGTACAGCTCGGTCTGGGTCGGCTCACGGGTGACCTTGACCAGCTGGTCCCAGGTGTTCTGGTCGACGTACCCGAGCGGCGGAATGCCCTTGGACTTCTGGAACTTCTTCACCGCGGACCGGGTCATCGTCCCGAACTCGTCGTCCTGGTACCGCTTCTCGAGCAGGTTGAGCTGCACGAGCCGCGCCTCGACCTTGCGGACGTTGGTCCCGCTGGAGCCGTTCTTCCACAGCGCCTTCGGGTAGATCGGGAGCTCGCCGGTGACCTCGAACGGCACGGTCTTCAGGTCCTGCGGGGCCGCGGTCGCATTGGTACCGGTACTCAGCAGTGCCGCAAGCACGCCTCCGACCACCAACCCGCCCAGCACCTTGCGAATGATCAGCCCGCGCATCGGACACCCCTTCAGCAGCCCCGTTCCTACACTGGTAGGACGCCCTCACAGCCAATTCGGTTGGCGTTTCAGAGTACCGGAGGAATCGCACGATGGAGATCGTCCTGAGTACCGCCGACATCACGACGGTACCCGCGGATGCGATCGTCAACGCGGCGCATCACGCGTTGCGCGGCGGCGGAGGCGTCGACGGCGCGATCCATCGGGCGGGCGGACCGGAGATCCTCGCGGAGCTCGTCGAGCGGTATCCGAACGGCACTCCGACCGGTACGGCGGTGTGGACGACGGCCGGCGCGCTACCGGCGACGTACGTGATCCACGTCGTCGGACCGAACTACACCGCGGGCCAGCGGGATCCCGCCCTGCTGGAGTCCTGTTACCGCAACGCGCTGCGGATCGCCGACGAGCTCGACGTCAAGACGATGACCCTGCCCGCGGTGTCGGCCGGTATCTACGGCTGGCCCACCCAATCGGCCGCGGACATCGCTGTCGAGACGTTGCGCCGTACGCCGACGCGCGTCGCGCGAGCCACGTTCTGCCTGATCGAACCACGGCTCTTCAAGGCATTCAGCAACGCAACAGCGGCCGGGGAGTAGCTCCCCGGCCGCCGCCGCAAACCTCAGCTCACTTGCTGTAGACGACCACGCGGTCGTTGACCTTCACCCGCGCGAAGATCCAGGCGATCTTCTTCTTGTCGCGAACGTTCACGCAGCCGTGCGAGGCGCCGTTGTACCCGCGGGCCGCGAAGTCCGACGAGTAGTGCACCGCCTGGCCGCCGCTGAAGAACATCGCGTACGGCATCTTCGAGCCGTACAGCGAGGACACGTGGTTCTTCGACTTGCGGTAGACCCGGAAGACGCCGTTGCGCGTCGGGGTCTTGCTGGAGCCGAAGCGCACGTCCATGATCTGCACCGGCTTGCCGTTCACCATGTAGACCAGCTTGCGGGTCTTCTTGTTGATGCACAGCACCCGCCCCTTGGTGACGCAGCGGCGGTCGATCCGGTACTTCGCGATCAGCGCGCTGCTCGACGTCGCCTTCGGCTTGTCCGGGGTGGCCTTCGGCGGCTGCCCGATCGGCTGCGGAGCGTCGGTCGCCTTCTGCGCCGACGTCGCCCCCTGCGGCGCGGCCTCGGCCGAGGTGGTCGCCGACAGCGTGCCGACGCCCACGAAGACGGCGGCCGTCAGGGTGGCGCCGACCTTACGCAGAATGCCCATTGTTTCCTTGTCCTTCCCCCAAAGTGTGCTTCCACAAGACAGACGTCGATACTTCACGTCCGGTTGGTAACGAATCAGAACTTTCTGTCCCCCGCCACTGACCGAGGACTGGTGTATCACACCCGCGCGAGACCGCGCGCGCTCCGTCAGCGACCGTTTCCAGAACGTGTTCTAGGAGGAAAGGGCACGCAGCCGGCGCAGGACTTCCTCGGCCCCGAGTGCCTGCGCGGTCGCGTGCAGATCAGGGCTGCGGGTGGCACCGGTGATCGCGACCCGGACGAGCTGTGAGGCCTCACGGATCGAACCGACGTAGCTGTCCGGATCCTTCTTGTACTCCTTGTTGTTCGGAGCGAACCGATGCTTGCCGGCCAGGGTCCGGATCTGGTCGAACCACTCCTGCGGATCATCCAGGTGCTCGTAGCTCGCGACCAGATCGGCGGCGAACGCGGTGGTCACCTCAGGCGCGACTCCGAGCGGCGCAAGCCGCTCGTCGGTCGGCCCCGCGACCGGCTGGAACAGCTCCGGGAAGAAGAAGCCGTACGCGGGCCGGAAGTCCGACCACTTCCGCAGGTCCTTGCGCGGGTTCTCCACACCGTCGCGCTCGACCGCGAGGGCCCGCAGCGCGAGGTCCTTCTCGTTGTCCAGCACGGGTACCAGCTCGGCGTCGTACTCCACGGCCCAGACACGTACGGCGTCCAGGATCTGCTGCCCGCTCAACGTCGCGATGTGGTCGGCGCTGATGTCCTCGAGCTTGACCAGGTCGACCAGTGGACCGGCGACACCGCACTGGCTGAGGTCGATCGGCGTCGACAGCGCCTCGGCCAGCGGCAGCTCGGCGAGCCGGCCGTTGGCGAGGCCGCGCAGGTAGTACAGCACCGCTTCGGCCGGGTAGCCGGCGCTGATGTAGAAGTCGACGCCTGCCTCGGGATCCTTGCGCTTGGACAGTTTCCGCTTGCCGCCAGGGATCTGCTTCATCAGCGGCGCGATGTGTGCGTACGTGATCGGCTCGAATTCGAGCGCCGCGAACAGCTGCTGGTGCAGCGGCACGGACGAGATCCACTCGTCGCCGCGGATCACCAGGTTCACCCGCATCAGGTGGTCGTCGACCGCATGCGCGAAGTGGTACGTCGGGAGCCGCGGCGACTGGTCCGAGGACTTCAAGATGACCGCGTCGTTCCGGTTCGCCTCGTGCTCGAGGCGGCCGCGGATCGCGTCGACGAAGCTGGTGCGCTGCCCGTCGGCGTCCTCCGGCGCCCGGAAGCGCACCACGTACGGCGCTCCCTCGGCGAGCTTGGCGGCGACGTCGGCCGGATCGGCGTCGCGCCAGATCGCCCAGCGGCCGTAGTACCCGGTCGGGACCTTCGCGGCCTGCTGGCGGGCGGTGATGTCGGCCAGCTCGTCCTTGGTCGCGAAGCACAGGTACGCCTTGCCCTGGCGGAGCAGGTGCCGCACGTACGTGAGGTAGATCCGCTCGCGCTGCGACTGCAGGTACGGACCGTAGGCGCCGTGATCCTTGTCCTCGTCGGAGCTGATGCCGAAATACTCGAAGGCGCGCGCGAACTGCTCCAGCGCACCCTCGACCTCCCGGGACTGGTCGGTGTCCTCGACGCGCACCAGGTACACGCCGCCGGTGTTCGACGCGATGTCGCGGTCGATCATCCCGACGTAGATGCCGCCGATGTGGATGAACCCGGTCGGCGACGGACCCAGCCGGGTGACCTTGGCGCCCTCGGGCAGGTCGCGCTGCGGGTACTGGTCCTCCCAGTACTGCGGCTCCGGCAGGTCGGTCGGGAACAGCCCGTCGATCACGGCACGATCCAGCATCATCAGCTCTTCATCAGCTCTTCGACTTGCGACCGAGCTTCGCCCGCTCGATCTGGGTGAGGGCGACCTTGCGCATCCGGATGGCGTCCGGGGTGACCTCGACGCACTCGTCCTCGCGGCAGAACTCCAGCGACTGCTCGAGCGACAGCTTGCGCGCGGGCACCAGCTTCTCGAACTCGTCGGCCGTGGACGACCGGACGTTGGTCATCTTCTTTTCCTTGGTGATGTTCACGTCCATGTCGTCGGCGCGCGAGTTCTCGCCGACGATCATGCCCTCGTACACCTCGGTCGTCGGCTCGACGAACAGGGTGCCGCGCTCCTGCAGGTTGATCATCGCGTACGACGTCGCGGCGCCGGCCCGGTCCGCGACCAGGGAACCGCTCGGGCGGGTGCGCAGCTCGCCGAACCACGGCTCGTACCCCTCGAACACGTGGTGCGCGATACCGGTGCCGCGGGTGTCGGTGAGGAACTCGGTCCGGAAACCGATCAGGCCGCGGGCCGGGACCAGGAACTCCATCCGCACCCAGCCGGTGCCGTGGTTGGTCATCTGCTCCATCCGGCCCTTGCGGACCGCGAGCAGCTGGGTGACCGTGCCGAGGTACTCCTCCGGGCAGTCGATGGTCAGCCGCTCGACCGGCTCGTGGCGCTTGCCGTCGATCTCGCGGGTGACCACCTGCGGCTTGCCAACGGTCAGCTCGTACCCCTCACGGCGCATCTGCTCGACCAGGATCGCCAGCGCCAGCTCACCACGGCCCTGCACCTCCCAGGCGTCCGGACGCTCGGTCGGCAGAACCCGGATCGACACGTTGCCGACCAGCTCCTTGTCGAGCCGGTCCTTGACCAGGCGGGCGGTGACCTTGGTCCCCTTCTGGCGGCCGGCCAGCGGGGACGTGTTGGTGCCGATCGTCATCGAGATGGCCGGCTCGTCCACGGTGATCAGCGGCAGCGGCTTCGGGTTCTCCGGGTCGGCGAGGGTGTCGCCGATCATGATCTCGGGGATTCCCGCGATCGCGACGATGTCACCCGGCCCGGCCGAGTCGCCGGGCACCCGCTCGAGCGCCTCGGTGACCAGCAGCTCGGTGATCTTGACCCGCTCGATCGTGCCGTCGTGCTTGCACCAGGCGACCTGGGCGCCCTTCTTCAGCGTGCCCTCGTGCACCCGGACCAGCGCGAGCCGGCCGAGGAACGGCGAGGCGTCCAGGTTGGTCACGTGGGCCTGCAGCGGCGCGTCCTCGACGTACTCCGGGGCCGGGACGTTGTTGAGGATCGTCTCGAACAGCGGCTCGAGGTCGTCGGAATCCGGCAGGCCGCCGTCCTCCGGCTGGTTCAGCGAGGCGCGGCCGGCCCGGGCGGACGCGTACACGACCGGGAAGTCCAGCGCACTCTGGTCGGCGTCGTGGTCGAGCAGGTCGAGGAACAGCTCGTACGTCTCGTCGACGACCTCGGCGATCCGGGCGTCGGAGCGGTCCACCTTGTTGACCACAAGGATCACCGGCATCTTCCGGGCGAGCGCCTTGCGGAGCACGAACCGGGTCTGCGGCAGCGGGCCCTCCGAGGCGTCGACGAGCAGCACGATCGCGTCCACCATCGACAGGCCGCGCTCGACCTCGCCGCCGAAGTCGGCGTGGCCGGGGGTGTCGATGATGTTGATGGTCACCTGCTCGCCGTTGGCCATCTTGTGCCGTACGGCGGTGTTCTTGGCGAGGATCGTGATGCCCTTCTCACGCTCCAGGTCGCCGGAGTCCATGGCGCGCTCGTCGACGTGCTGGTGGGCTCCGAAGGCGCCCGACTGCCACAGCATCGCGTCGACGAGGGTGGTCTTGCCGTGGTCGACGTGGGCCACGATCGCGACGTTGCGCAGGTCGTTACGGACAGGCATGAGGGAGCGCTCCAAGTCATCGAAGGGTGTTAGGCGGTGGCTACGGCTGGTTTCACGTGCCACTCGACACAGGGCGCAGCCCTCTCATCCTACCGGTGACCGATCGTGGCCGGAAAACGGCCGGATCCATGTTTGACTTTTGTTGACTGGACGTCCAGTCTATAAGCGGCGCCTGGGGAGGGGTCTGGAAACAACGGGGGGTCAGCCCGAGGCGTCGGGCACACGAGTTGGGGGGTTTGCCCGGCGCTTCAGGCTTCGACCGGAAGAGGAAGGTTCGTTGCCGCGATCGGCCGCCCTGAACCAGGAGCTGCGAGCCCGCTCCCGGGAGCGGATCCTGGCCGCCGCGCTCGAGGTCTTCGCGGCGAAGGGGTTCGAGTCCGCCTCGATCTCCGACATCACCGCCGCCGCCGGCGTCTCCCGCGGTCTGCTGGCGTACTACTTCGCGACCAAGGAACAGCTCGCCGCCGAGCTCCTGGACCGCTGGCTGGACGGCATCGCGGGCATCCTGTCGATCCAGGGCACCCCGGACGAGCGCCTGGCCGGCATCATCGACGGCGCCCTGATGGCGGCCGCGACGACGCTGCCGATCCAGCGGCTGGCGATCTCGCTGATGATGCAGCCCAGCACCCACGACGTGTTCGCCCGCGTCGAGCAGGCCAAGTCCGACCGCCTGTGCCTGGTCGAGGACGCGATCCGGGACGTCTTCGCGGCCCGTGGCGCGGCCGACCCGGCGGTCGAAGAGATGTTGCTCAGAGCAACGTTGGAGGGCGTGACCGTGAAGCTCGCGATCTACCGCGAGACGTTCCCGCTCGAGGACATCCGCCGTCGGCTGTACGCCGGGTACGGCCTGCCGATGCCCGCGGCGCCGCTGCCGGTGCCGTCACCGCCCGTCGACCGGCTGCGGGCCAAGTGATCGCGACGGGTTCCACCGGAAGAGACGGGTGCGGTTGCGGAGTGCTGCGCGCGACGGGGTGAGCCGCAGTGTCGACGTCGTCGTCCACATCAACGAAGTGACCGAGCCGCGACTCAGCCGAAGACGGCCGGGTTGGGCCGAACCGAACCCACCTTGACGCCCCCACCCACCACGGCGGCGTCGAGGTGCCGGCCGACGACCGGTGCGTCGACACCGATCCGGCGCAGCGTGGCAGCGGTCGCGACCAGTCGGGCGCGCTTGGCGGCGTCACCGTCCTCGATCTTCACCGCGATCCCCCGCCCGTCCGGCAGTCCGACCGCGTACACGCCCTCGGCGCCGACCTTGCAGAACAGGCCGTCGACACCGCGCATCAGCTCGGTTTCGTCCCGTGTACTCCCGCTGGCGTACTCCGGGTACTGCCGGAACGCGTCGGCGACCCGCCCCTCGAGCGTGTCCGGGGCCGCGGCTGCGAACAGACCGAAGGAGCGCGCCAAGCCGGCGAGGCTGAGCGCGAAGATCGGCGCGCCGCAGCCGTCGACGGCGACGTAGGAGACCTTTTCGCCGGCTGTGTCCTCGATCGCGGTCCGGATCGCCTGCTGCAGCGGGTGGTCCGGCGAGCGGTAGTCGTCGCGGCCCCAGCGCGCCTGCGGGTCGCTCTCGGTCGCCGGATCGTGGATCGGCCAGCCGTTCAGCGTGCTGGTCAGGATCTTCGCGGCGTGCTTGCCCGAGCAGTTCATCGCGATGCGTTCCGGCGTACGGCCGGTGCGGATCCACTCGTCCCGGTCCGGGCCGTCCAGCGGGTACGCCGCCGGGGTACGGAGCGCGGACGCGTCGAGACCGGCCAGCGCGAGGATCTCGCGGACGCCGTCCAGGTGGAAGGGTTCGCCGGAGTGGGAGGCGCCGGCCAGGGCGAGGAGCTTGCCGTCGAGCGGGAGCCCGTTGCGGAGCATGCCGAGCGCCTGCATCGGCTTGTTGGACGAGCGCGGGAACATCGGCTGGTCCACGACACCGGCGGACCAGGCGACGGTGCCGTCGGGGTCGGTCACCACGACGGAGCCGCGGTGGCGGCCTTCGACGAAGCCGTTGCGGACGACGTCGGCCAGGATCACGGGTTCGGTCACGGCTGAACTGTACAGGTGCAAAACACCTGGTTGGGGATGATTCCCCTCACAGCCGGGCGCGGACGTGCAGACCGACCTCAGGGTCGACCAGGACCTCCTGCGTGGCCGTCACCGTGGGCTGATCCTCGGCGACGATCTCGAGCACGGCGGCCGGGTCGACGTTGCGCTTGACCAGCGCGAGCGCGATCGGACCGAGCTCGTGATGCCGGGCCGCGGACCCGATGAACCCGACCTGCTTGGCACCGGCTTTCACCGCGTACCCGTGGGCCGGCAGGTGGTCGACCGAACCGTCCAGGTGCAGCAGCACCAGGCGGCGCGGCGGACGGCCGAGGTTGTGGATCCGGGCCACGGTTTCCTGGCCGCGGTAGCAGCCCTTGTTCAGGTGGACGCCGACGCCGAGCCAGCCGAGCTCGTTCGGAATCGCGCGCTCGTCGGTGTCCAGCCCGAAGCGCGGCGCACCGCTCTCGATCCGGAGCGCCTCGTACGCCCACACACCGGCCGCGGGACCTTCCAGCCCGGCCAGCTCGGCACGCGGCAGGAACACCTCGTGACCACCCAGCGAGTCCTCGCCGCTGCGCGTCAGATGTTCTCCTTCGGGCGCGCCCGGGCGCCAGACGATCGCGTAGTCGTCGGTCACGTCCGCGATCTCGACCCGGGACATGAACACCATCTTCTGCAGCCACTCCACCAGCGCGGTCGCCGCGCCGGGCTCCGTGTGCAGCCAGAACGTCTCGCCGTCGTCCACGCCGTACATGACGTGCTCGACGTGCCCGGTCGGGGACAGCAGCAGCGCGGTCGTCGACGTACCGGGCTTGAGGCCCTCGAAGAACTGCGTGGTCAGCGCGTGCAGCCAGGTGAGCCGGTCCGGGCCGGTGATGGTCACCACGTCACGGTGCGACAGGTCCACGAACGCCGCACCGGCGATCAGCGCCCGTTGCTCGCGCAGATCGGAGCCGTAGTGCGCCGCGACGCCGGCGTCGATTCCGTCGGCCTCGACCGCGCCGGGCCGGTCCAGCAGGGGGCTGCGCTTGCGTGACATGTCACCAGAGTACGTCGGGTGGCGTACGGCGATCGCCTCCCACCGTGGGATGTGGACAACCGCCGCTCCGACGAGGCTGGAGGCATCAACTTTCGGTGAAGGGAGCGAGCGATGAGTGACAGGCGATTCCGGTTCGGCGTGGTGGGTAGCCCGCGGTCCGGTGACGAGTGGATCAAGACGGTTCGCCGCGCGGCGGATGCCGGGTATGCGACCGTGCTGATGCCGGACGGGCTGCAGTTGCCGTCGCCGTTCCCGTCGCTGGCGATGGCCGCCGCGGTCGCGGACGTCCGGGTCGGCACGTTCGTCGTGGCTGCGCCACTACGGACGCCGCGGGCGACCGCGTGGGAGGCGCACACGCTGACCGTGCTGACCGACGGCCGGTTCGAGTTCGGCATCGGGACCGGGCGGCCGGACGCGGAGCAGCAGACGGCCGAGATCGGCCTGCCATGGGGATCGGCCAGGGAGCGACGCGATCAGGTCCGCCGAACCCTGGACCATCTGCAGGAACTCGACGGCGAGCGCCGTACGCCGATCATGCTCGCGGCCGGCGGACCGCGGGCACTCGCCCTCGCCGCCGCGCGTGCCGACATCGTGTCGCTGGCCAAGGACGCGATGACCCCGCGCGCAGAGGTCGCCCGGCTGGTCCGCGAACTCCGTGAGCTGGCCGGGACTCGGGCCGACGACATCGAGCTGGCACTGAACCTGTTCGCCGCCGGGACGCGCGAGCTGCCGCCGTGGACCAGGCGCGCGGCCGGCGTCGAGCCCGAGGTTCTGGAGCAGAGCGACTCGTTGATGATGCTGCGCGGTACGCCGCAGCAGATGGCCGACGAGCTGCAGCGGCGGCGTGACGAGCTGCACACGTCGTACATCAGCGTGAACTCGACGTACCTCGACGACCTCGCGCCGGTCGTCGAGCTGCTGAACGGCAAATGACACAGCGCTGCCCGCCGGGTCTGAGGTCCGGCGGGCAGGGCTGGGAGGGGTGGGACAGGTAGCTCAGGAATCGTTGGCGCGACCAGCGCCGGCACCGGCACCGGCTGCGGCTGGGATCGCGGCCGGGGCGTCGCCGCCGTGGGTGTCACCGGCCGCGAACGCGACCTCGTCGAACGGGTCCTCGCCGGCGAACACCTGACGGGCCTGCTCCTTGTCGAACTCGCCGACCCAGTGGCCGACCAGCACGGTCGCGACCGCGTTGCCGGCGAAGTTCGTCAGCGCCCGCGCCTCGGACATGAACCGGTCGATGCCGACGATCAGGCCGACGCCGTCCACCAGCTCCGGGCGGTGCGACTGCAGGCCGCCGGCCAGCGTCGCGAGACCGGCACCGGTGACACCGGCGGCGCCCTTCGAGGCGACGATCATGAACAACAGCAGCGAGATCTGCTGCCCGATCGAGAACGGCGTGTCCATCGCCTCCGCGATGAACAACGACGCCATCGTCAGGTAGATCGCCGTACCGTCGAGGTTGAACGAGTACCCGGTCGGGACGGTGATACCGACCACGGACTTGTCGACGCCGAGATGTTCCATCTTCCCGATCAGCCGGGGCAGGGCGGTCTCCGACGACGAGCTGGACACGATCAGCAGGAACTCGCGGCCGAGGTACCGCAGCAGCTGGAAGATCGAGACCCCGGCGACCGCCCGCAGGATCGTGCCGAGGACGACGATCACGAACAGCAGGCAGGTGACGTAGAAGGCCAGCATGATCTTCAGCAGGCTGACCAGCGCGGTCGACCCGGCCGCACCGACCACCGCCGCGAGCGCACCGAAGGCACCGATCGGCGCCGTCCACATGATCATCGACAGGATCTTGAAGACCAGCCGCTGGATGTGCCCGATCCCGGTCAGGATCGGCTGCCCCTTCGAGCCCATCGCCTGCAGCGCGAATCCGACGAGCAGCGCGACCAGTACGGTCTGCAGTACCTCGCCCTCGGTCAGCGAGGACAGCAGTGACTTCGGGATGATGCCGAGGATGAAGTCGGTCGTCGTCTCGTGCGCGCCGGCGGCCTGCTTCTGGCCGGCCTCGCGCAGCTTGTCGGTCAGGTTCAGCCCGGAGCCCGGCTGGACCAGGTTGCCGACCACGAGACCGATGGCGAGCGCGACCGTCGACATCACCAGGAAGTAGACGAGCGCGAGACCGCCGACCTTGCCGACGCTGGCGGCCTGCCGGACCGAGCCGATGCCGATCACCAGCGTGCAGAAGATGATCGGGCTGATCAGCATCTTGATCAGGTTCACGAAGCCGGTGCCGAGCGGTTTCAGCTCGACCGCGAAGTTGGGGAACAGCAGCCCGACACCGATGCCGAGCAGGGCGGCGACGATGACGGCGATGTAGAGGAAATGGGTGCGGTCGTTGCGGACCGGGGTCGGGCGGGGTTCGGTTTGGCTCGACATGTGGTGGGACTCCCTGTATCGGCCTGTGGCGGAGGGGACTGCTCAGCCTGTTGCGGGGCTTGGTGAGTAACTGTGACGTGACGCACAAGCGAAGCGGGCATTTCGTTCATATCGTTCGCCGCGCGAACTCGGGGCAGACTGTTCGCCATGAAACATCGGCCGTGGGAGCTGCGCCGCCAGGTTCTCTGGTTGCAGACCGTCACGGTCACCGTACTCATCGCCATGGTCTGGACCGTGATGGTCAGCCGTTCCCGGGCGCAGGCGCTCCGCGACCAGGCCGCGAGCGGGATCCCGGCGCCGGGCCTGTGGGAGCTGATCCGGCTCGATCTGCGCTCGATGCTCGGCATTGCCAGCCTGATGCTCGGGGTCGCGATCGCCGGCAACGCGCTCGTCACCTGGCGGGTCCGGCGCGCGACCCGCGGCGTCGGCACCCAGTCGCTGGCGCGGATGCTCGACTTCTACGAGGGCGTCCTGCATGCCGCCCGCGAGGGCCTGATCCTGCTCGACATCGACGGCCGCGTCCAGCTCGCGAACGACGAGGCGCTGACGCTGCTCGGCCTGCGCTCCGTCGACCCCGGCACTCCGCTCGAGGAGCTCCCGCTGAACACCTCGCTGGCCGAGCTGCTCGCGACCGGGCGGACGGCGTACGACGAGTTGCACCTCGGCGCGCGCGGTGTCGTGGTCGTGAACCAGCAACCGTCCGGCCGCGGACGGATCGTCACGCTGCGGGACCACACGCAGTTGCAGGCGCTGCTCGGTGAGCTCGACGCCGTACGGAGTCTGGCGGAATCGCTGCAGGCACAGAATCATGAGGCGTCGAACCGGCTGCACACCGTCGTCAGCCTGATCGAGATCGGAAGACCGGAAAAGGCGCGGGAGTTCGCGGTGTCGGAGTTGCAGTTCGCCCAGGCGATGACGGACCGGGTGGTCGGCACGGTCGGTGATCCGGTACTCGCCTCGCTGTTGCTGGCGAAGCTGGCGCAAGCGCAGGAGCGCGGCGTCGTCCTCTCGCTCGACCTCGGCCACGAGGCGCTGAGCACTCGGCTGCCGGCGCAGGACGTGGTGACCGTGGTCGGAAACCTGCTCGACAACGCGATCGAGGCCGCGCGCGGCGGCCCGGCGCCACGCAAGGTCGAGCTCCGCGCCGCGACCACCGTCGACGCCGTGGACCTGGTGGTGACGAACACGGGAGCGGAGCTGGGATCGATGGAGCTGGCCCGCATGTTCGAGCGCGGCTGGACCACGAAGGCCGAGCCGGGTCACGGGCTGGGGCTCGTGCTGGTGCGCAGCACGGTCGAGCGGTGGCAGGGTTCTCTCATGGTGGATCCGGACTCCGAGCTGGACGACGTACCGGCGCTGACCGTACGAGTGCGGTTGCCGCGGGCGGTGGGCGCGAGTGCCTGACCTGCGCGTCCTCGTCGTCGAAGACGATCCCGTCGCTGCCGAGGCCCACCGCACCTACGTCGAACGGCTACCCGGCTTCACCTGCATCGGCATCGCCGGTACGGCGGGACGCGCGCTGCAGGTGCTGACCCGGGGCACGATCGACGTCGTCCTGCTCGACATGAACCTGCCGGACGGTCACGGACTGGACGTGGTCCGGCGAATGCGGGCCTTGGGCAACCAAACCGACGTGGTCGCGGTGACGTCGGCGCGTGAGGTCGCGGCGGTACAGGCGGCGGCGCGGATCGGCGTCGTGCAGTACGTGTTGAAGCCGTTTGCCTTTGAAACATTGCGCGATCGACTGACGGCGTACGCGCGACAGCGGCGGGCGGCGATGCTCGGTGAGGTGGTCGCGGATCAGGACGAAGTCGACCGACTGTTGCATCCGGCAACCATGTCGTCGGTGCCCAAGGGGCTGTCCGGATCAGTGCTGGATCGGGTGGTTCAGTTGCTCGCGGACCGTGAGGGATGGACGGCGGAGGAGGTGGCATCGTCGCTCGGAACCTCGCGGATCACGGCGCGGCGGTACCTCGAACACCTCGCCGATCAGGGGCAGGCGTTGCGGACGCAGCGGTACGACGGACGCAGCGGGCGGCCGAAGGTCGAGTACTCCTGGGTGGCGGAGAGCTGAGGGTCAGGCGCGGACGAGGGTGGCCCAGAGGTGCGGCTGGAGCGCCTGGCCTTCGGCGGCCATGTCGTACGCCCACAGCAGCTCGCCGTTGACCAGCCCGTACAGCCGGTGGCCGGCGGTGACTTCCTTCGCGGTCACGGTCCGCGCCACCACATCGGTGCGGAGCTCGATCTTCGCGCCGTCGATGTCGCCGTACCAGATCTCGGAGATGCCGGTCGGGTGCGCGAGGATCACCTCGACCTTGTTGTCCGGCTGCGGCCGCCAGAACCCGGTCTCGACGGCGAGCGGACGCTCCTTGGTGCCGTCCTCGCCGACCACGAACGTCTGACTCACATAGTGCAGATACGGCTTGCCGTTGTGCGTGAAGTCGATCTGCTGTCCGAACTCGAACTTCTCGATCGTCGGATAGTCACCGTGCCCGCGCCCCTCCCAGCGACCGAGCAGCCACGCCAGTGGCACCAGGTCAGGGTGCAGGTTCTGCGGGATCTCGAACGGCATGCGATCGCTCAGTTCGCACTACGGCCGCGGTACAGCCGGTAGACGACGAATGCCGAGAACCAGCCCATGAACACACAGACCAGGACCAGCAGCGTGGTGAAGACGACATGCAGCACGTCCGCCAGTCTAGAGGATGCGTACGGCGGCGTTCGGCTACGGTGGCGTGATGTCCCGCACGCTCGTGATCAAGCTGACCGCAGGCGCCGAGGAACCCGAACGCGCCAACCAGGCCTTCACCGTCGCCGCCACCGCCGTCGCGTCCGGAGCGACCGTCTCCTTGTGGCTTACCGGCGAAGCCGTCTGGTTCGCCGTCCCCGGCCGCGCCGAGACCTTCGACCTCCCCCATGCCGCGCCGCTCGCAGACCTGCTCGCGGCAGTCCTGGAAGGCGGTCAGCTCACCGTCTGCACCCAGTGCGCCAAACGCCGCAACCTCACCGAGGCCGACCTGCTCCCGAACACCCGAGTAGCCGGCGCCCCCGCCTTCACCGAAGAAATCCTCACCGACAACACCCAGGCGATCGTCTACTAGCCGCACCAGGGAGTTCGCGCCCGACGTAGGAGGTTTTGCGCCGGACGTAGGAGGGTTTCACCCCATAATCCGGGTAAATCCCTCCAACGTTCGGCACCTGTCCTCCTGGGTCAGCGCTCGCGGCCGGTGTCTTGGGGGCCCCGTTCGTTGCGGTTGCGGTCTTGAGTGCGTTGGGCGGCGGGCGTGCCGGGGCGTTCGCTGGTGGCCACGGCGCCTTCGCGGCTGGTTGCGCCGGCGGCGGGGGCCTGCCCGGCTTGGGTTTTGTCCAGCACCTCGCGCTCCTTCGGCGGGAGGTCACGGCCGGGGCCCGCCTGGACGGGCTGCTGGCCGGCGCGGGCCTCGGCGATCGCCGGCTCCTCCGGGGGACGCCACTGGGTGGCTTGCGCTTCGCTCGTCCGGCCCTGCGTTTGGGTGCTCGGCCTGGCACCGTCCTGGCCGTCTTGCCCCTGGCCGTCTTGCCCCTGGCTTTCCTGGCCCTGGCCGGTGGTCTCGTTGACCGCGGTTTGTGAGGCGTCGGCGAGCTGCTGCGTGTTCGGCCCGTTCCCCTGCGGAGCCTGACCAGCACCCTGCTCCTGAGCCTGAACCTCCTGCGCCTGAACCTCCTGCCCCTGCGGAGCCTGCACCTGCTGGGCCTGCACCTGCTGGGCCTGCGGCTGCTGGGCCTGCTGAACATCGGTCTGCGGAGCCTCAACCTCAGCCGCGTCCACCTGCTGCCCGTCCACCTGCTGCCCGTCGACCTGAGGCGAGTCCACCTGCGGCGAGTCCACCGACTGCGGGTCCGCCTGCGGACCTTCGTGCTGCGCTCGGACCTCGGCGTCCTGGCCCGGTTCGGCGTCCAGCGCGGAGTCCTGCTGCTGGCTGTCCTGTTCCGCGGTGGTTTCGGCGGTCGGGTCGTCGACGGCGGGTGCGGTGTCGACCTCGCGGTCCATATCCGTGTCGACCTGCGGGTCCTCGGTGTCGACGGTCGGCTCGTCGCGGCCGTCGGCGTCGCGCTCGCCTTCCTGCTGGCCCTCGGCGCGCTGCTGGTCCAGTTCGTCGTCGAGCTCGTCAGCTACGGCCGCCGCACCACCGGCCGCCGCGCCCGCTGCCAGCGGGTCGACGCCGTCGCGCTGGTCCCGCTGACGGTCCTCGTCCTCGCGCCGGCGCCGCTCCTCGTCCTGCCGCTCGCGATCTTCCTCGCGCCGCTGCACCGCGTCGTCCACACCGTCGCCGTCACGGTCGTTGGCGTCGTCGTTCTGCTGGTCGATCTCGTCACGGCGCTCGGTCGAGTCGTCCCGGCCGTCGCGATCCAGATCGGTCCGGTTCTGTACGCGGTCGTCGCGACCGTCCCGATCCCGGTCGTTCGCGAGGTCCGCGTCCCGGGTCTGGTCCCGAAGGTCGCGGTTGCGCTCTTCGAGTTGCCGGTTGCGCTCCTCGGCCTGGCGGTTCTGCTCGGCGAGTTCCTCGTTCTGCCGGGCCAGGCGCGCTGCCTCCTCGATGGCCCAGGTCCGAGCGGCGCCGTCGGGAACGGTGGTCGTTCGGTCCGGTCCCCAGCGGTTCGCGTTGCGGCCTTGCTCGACAAGGATCCGCCGGAGCTGCCGGTCGGCCAGCGCTCGATGCAGGGCACGCACCTGCCGCAGCACGCGCTGGAAACCAGCGGTCAGCGAGCGGACGACATCGTCAGTGTGTTCGTCGCCGGTCGTCGTCATCACGCCACCTCATTGGCATAGACGGAGTACCCGAAGCCGGCTGCTGTTTCGCCCGGCCCGGGCTGAGACGCGTACAGATGGAATTCGGCTCCCGGCCGGAGCCAGACCGCGAGGTGCCGGCGGCGGCCGCGCCATTCAGGCGGGATGCGCAGGTCGTCACCCGGACCGACGAACACCGGCGCGCCCCAGTACTGCCGGGCCAGCGCCAGTTGATCCGGCCAGTGCGCGTCGAGGCCTTCCTCGGCCGCGGTCAGCTCGGACGGACCGATCTCGTACGCGGACCAGCCGCTGCGTGGGCTCTCCGGGAGAACAGCGTCGGGCAGCACGAGCATCACCGTCTCGCGCTGGGTCACCAGACCCCAGGTGTACCGATCGGGATCGATACTGCCCGGGGCCCACGGACGCCAGCCCGTAGCGGTCGAGACGCGGTGCACCAGGGCACGGATCGCGTCCATGCCGGTGGACGGCGGGCCCCAGACCGATCGCCAGTCGACGACCTCGGCCAGATCCGCCATCGCCCGCTCGTCGTCGTCGGACGGCAGCTCCTGCGTCTTCACGCCGCCACACTCCCTTCGTCAAGTTTGCTCAGAGTATGCCCCGATCGGTACCACTGCCGGCCGCCCGAACGCAGACCTGTGGATAACTGGTCCCGGCGCGGACCGTTCGCGAACAGTAAGCCGCGGTACGCCGTTCGCGAGCAGTAAGCGAAGTACGCCGTCCACACCGCCTGGCGTGCGTTGTAGTGGAAACATGAAGCTTCCGGTACTGCCGACGGAGAAGTCGTTCCAGTCCCCGTTGCACCACCCGCGGGTGGCGACAGTCATCGGCCGCTGGCTCGGCACGGCCGTCGTGATCTGCTTCCTGACCGGTCTTTACAGCCATTTCCTGCAGGACACCCCGAGCTGGCTGCCGATCCCCAGCCGCCCGGCGCACCTGTACCGCGTGACCCAAGGTCTCCACGTCCTCAGCGGCATCGTCGCCGTACCGCTGCTGCTCGCGAAGGTGTGGACGGTCTACCCGAAGCTCTTCGCGAAGCTGAACCCGAAGGCGATCGGCCCGACGCTCGAGCGGCTCTCGATCCTCGTCCTGGTGTCCGCTATGGCCCTCGAACTCCTCATCGGGTTCGTCAACACCTTGCAGTGGTACCCGTGGCCGTTCCCGTTCCGGCAGACGCACTACGCGCTCGCCTGGATCATCGTCGGCGCGCTCGCCGTCCACCTCGCCGTCAAGTTGCCGCTCATCCGCGCGAACTGGCGCCGTACGCCGGAACCCACACCGGAATCGCTCCCGGCCAACACCACCGGCCTGACCCGCCGCGGCTTGTTCCGTACCGTTGCTGGCGCCGCCACGCTCGTCGGCCTCACCACGGTCGGCCAGTCCGCATCGCCGCTGGGCGCGATCGCCGTCCTCGCGCCACGCAAACCCGGCATCGGCCCGCAAGGACTGCCGGTGAACCGTACGGCGGAAGCGGCCGGAGTGAGCGGGATCGACGCGACCTGGCGCTTCACGATCGCGGGCCCGAAGCAACTGTCCTTCACCCTCGACCAACTGAACGCCCTCCCGCAGCACCGCTCCGACCTGCCGATCGCCTGCGTCGAAGGCTGGAGCCAAGGAGCGCGCTGGGAAGGGATCCGGATCCGCGACCTGCTCCAGGCCGTCGGCGCCGCACCGCATTCCAGGGTCCGCGTGGTCTCGATGGAGAAAGGCGGCTTCTACGGGACGAGCGAGCTGCCCGAGGAGTTCGCCGCCGATCCCCTGACGCTGCTCGCGCTCCGCCTCAACGGGTCCGAGCTCGCACTCGACCATGGCTTCCCCGCGCGGATCATCGCGCCGAACCGTCCCGGCGTACTGCAGACCAAGTGGGTTCACCGGCTGGAGGTTGTCGCATGAAGCTGCGCGTCGGACTCGCCGCCCTCGGCGTGCTGGCGGGACTCTGGGGCGTCTGGAAGCTCGTCCAAACGGTCGCCATCCCCGCCCTGATCCGGCTGCCGATCTGGCTCGCCGGAGCCGTTGTCGCCGACGACTTCGTGCTCGTACCGCTGACGGTCGTCGCCGGGTGGCTCGTCACCCGCTGGGCGACGGGCCCCGGTCGGCACCGCACGGTCGGTGTGGTCCGGACGACCTTGGTGTACGTCGGGATCACCAGCCTGATCGCCGTACCGCTGCTGCTGCGTCAGGGCAAGGGAGTCAACCCGACGATCCTGCCCCGCGACTACCTCCGCGACTGGTTATTGCTGGAAGCAACGATCATCGTCGGCGGTGTGATCGCCCTGGTGGTTCAGCGCTTCACGTTCAACAGGTCGCGCGCCTCGTCGGGAGACATCGGCGGCCGCTGAGCCAGGGTCGTCAGCGTGGCGGCGCGCTCGACGAGCTCGGCGTTGTGCGTCACCGGCTGCCCCTTCGCCAGCGTCAGCGTGTCTTCCATACCGACGCGGAGGTGGCCGCCCTTTGACAGCGCGGCCAGCGCGACCGCCAACGACGTACGGCCGATGCCGGTGGCGGACCAGGACGTGACCGCGTCGGGCAGCGCGTTCACCGCTGCCACGAGTGCGTCCGCCGTACCGGGCATTCCGCCGGGCACCCCCATCACCAGGTCGCAGTGCACGCGGCCGCCGTACGGCAGACCGTACTTGTCCAGCAGCCGGTGCAGCGCCGCGACGTGACCGAGGTCGAACAGCTCGAACTCGGGCACGATCTCGCGCTCCTGGGTGAGCTGGAAGAGCTGCGTCACGAACGGCCACGGGTTCATGAACACGTCGTCACCGAAGTTGACCGTGCCCATCGTGAGCGAACAGGAGTCGGGCGCGGCGTCCAGGACGCGCAGGCGGTCCTCGTACGGATCGGTGACCGCGCCGCCGGTCGACAGCTGGACGACCAGCGCGGTGTTCTCCCGGATCGCGGCGACCGTGTCGGTCAGCCGGCCGAGGTCCAGCGTCGGCTTGTGCTCGCCGTCGCGGATGTGGATGTGGATCATCGCCGCTCCCGCGGCCTCGCAGCGCCTGGCGGTCTCGACCAGCTCGGCGAGCGTGGTCGGCAACGCCGGACAGTCCGCCTTCGCGGTCTCGGCACCGGTGGGAGCAACAGTGATCAGAGTCGACGCCATGGACAAATCCTGCCAGATCGCACGGTGAAAGGATATTTGCCGGTGAAAGGGTCCGATCACCGGACGATCTCCCGCGCGAGAGGATAGCGCTATGAGAGCCGTAGTACAGCGAGTCAGTCAGGCGTCGGTCACCGTGGACGGCACCGTGGTCGGAGCGATCGACGGGCCGGGGCTACTGGTCCTGCTCGGGGTCACCCACGACGACACCTCAGAGAAGGCCGCCGCGCTGGCCGCGAAGATCTGGACCCTGCGCATCCTCCACGACGAGCGCTCGGCCGCCGACGAGCAGGCCCCGATCCTCGCCGTCAGCCAGTTCACCCTGTACGCCGATACGCGCAAGGGCCGGCGCCCCTCGTGGAGCGCCGCGGCCCCGGGCCCCGTCTCCGAGCCGCTGTACAACTCCTTCTGCACCGCCCTGGAGAACCTCGGCGCCAAGGTGGAACGCGGTGTCTTCGGCGCCCACATGGACGTTGCCCTGGTCAACGACGGCCCGGTCACGCTGATCCTCGAGGCCTGAACCTCGACCGGAGCAGGACGACGCAAAGAACCGGCCCCCGGATCCGTGCGGGATCCGGGGGCCGGGGTTTCTGGGTCGGTGAGGTTCGACTCAGAAGGTGTTTGCTGAGGTCAGCCGACGACGCCGGCGGCCGAGTGGCCGACGATGACCTTGGTGTTCAGGCTGTAGACGTCGACGACCAGCGCGTTCACGGAGATGTACCGCTTCTGCCGCACGACCTCGTTGAAGGTCAGCTTGGCGACACCCGGGATGTCCAGGGTGGCGTTCTCGCCGGTCTTCACCGGGTAGACCTTGTTGCCGACCTTGATCGAGGCGATGCTCGAGGACGAGCTCACGCCGGCCTTGCCGTCCTTGGTCTTCCACGCCGAGGCCGAGGACTCGACCGCGCCGATGGACAGGTTGCCGACCTTCACACCCGCGACGTGCGAGGTGAAGTTGATGTAGGACTTGCCCTCGCCGATGGCGCCGTTCTTGGTGGTGTAGACACCGCCGACGTAGGCGACCTTCGGGATGTTCAGCTCGCCGACCGCGACCTTGACGGTCTTGCCCTCAGTACCCTGGCAGGTGGTCTGGAGCGACGTCGGGCCGGAGACGACCAGCTTGTCGGCCTGCGCCTTGGTGCCGTACGCGTCGCCGATCACCAGCGCGGTGGCCGGCTTCGAGATCTCGGCGCGGGTCTTCAGCACCGCGACGTCGACGCCCTGCGGGATGAACTGGTTCTTCACCGTCGCGTGCAGCACGACCGCCTGGGCGTACGAGTAGATGCCCGACGAGGTCTTCACGCCGCCGACCCGGTTCAGCACGATGTAACCGAGACCCGGAACGGCGATCTTGGTGTTCGGCTTCGGGTTGAGCAGCGACGGCACGTTGATCGCGCCGATCTGCACCGAGGCGAAGGTGGTGCTGCCGGTGTAGGACAGTTGGCCCTTCGAGTACTTCGCCGTCGTGGTGGTCTTCACGCCGGTCAGCTTGACCAGGTTGCCGACCTTGATGTCGGCCGCCGTCGCGGTGCTGGTGACGCCGGTGCCGCTCTTGTTGTTGAACGCGTGCGTGTCGGTCTTCACCGTCCGCGCGATCGCCTGCTCGTTCACGTTCGCCGTGGCGAGGTCGTTCTTGTCAGCCTTGTTCGAGTCCGTGGTGCAGCCGAACTTGCTGACGACCTGCGGGCCGCTGTTCGCCAGACCGGATTCGACGTCGGTGCCGTACGAGTAACCGCTGTATCCGAAAACCGGCGAGGCGGACGCCGAACCCGAGGTCAGCGCGATCGTAGAAGCTACGCCGACAACCGCCGCGACTCCGACGGCAGCGAGCTTCTTGTATCCGATGCGGGGTCGCATTGACCCCTCCTCCCTGAGTGATGACGTGACCCGAAGTGCGGGTCAGGACACAGACACAACTCAGCCGATTGCAGTAGGTGACGAGCCGACCCCGCTCCGAGACCAAACCGTTACCTTGCCGCTCGGTGCGCGAGATTTCCGGCCCGTACCCGTAACCCGGCCGCGATGACCGCAACGCCTTGCCCTGCAGGAGTTTCCCGGACATGCCGAAGGGCCCGGACGCGCAAGGTCCGGGCCCTTCGGTGCTTACCTTCAGGGTGGGCCACCTCGGGTAGTGGTGGCACCTTCAGTAACGAGCGACCGCTCAGACGGTGACGGCCACTTCCGCGACCTCGCCGTACTGGGCCACCACTTGCCGGTCCACCGGCTCCGCCTTCGGAGCCAGCGTGCGCAGCGTCCAGTTGCCCGGAGCAGCGAAAAACCGGAAATGACCGGTGGCCGAGGTCGGGACCTCGGCGGTGAACTCACCGGAGGAGTCCAGCAGCCGCACGTACGCGCCGCCGACCGGCTCGTCGCCGCGCAGCACCTGGCCCTGGATCACGGCTTCCTTGTCGACGTCGACGCCCTTGAGGTCGAGACCGCCCTTGGTCGCTCCGCACATGTCAGGCCTCCCCGGGCTCGTCGCCGAGGGCAACGGGTACGCCGACCAGCGAACCCCACTCGGTCCAGGAACCGTCGTAGTTCTTCACGTTCTGCTGGCCGAGGATCTCGTGCAGCACGAACCAGGAGTGCGCCGAGCGCTCGCCGATCCGGCAGTACGCGATGGTGTCCTTGCCGAAGTCGACACCAGCCTCGGCGTACAGCTGCTTCAGCTCGTCGTCGGAGCGGAAGGTGCCGTCGTCGTTCGCGGCCTTGCTCCACGGGATGTTCGCGGCGGTCGGGATGTGGCCCGCGCGCTGCGCCTGCTCCTGCGGGAGGTGCGCCGGCGCGAGCAGCCGGCCCGCGTACTCATCGGGGCTCCGGACGTCCACCAGGTTCTTCACACCGATGGCTTCCTCGACCTCGTCGCGGAAGGCACGGATGTTCAGGTCCGGGTCCTTGGCCTTGTACTCGGTGGCGTCGCGCTTGACGACCTCGTCGGTCAGCTCGCGGCTGTCGAGCTCCCAGCGCTTGCGGCCGCCGTCGAGCAGCCGGACGTCACCGTGCCCGTAGAGCTTGAAGTACCAGTACGCGTACGCCGCGAACCAGTTGTTGTTGCCGCCGTACAGAACGACCGTGTCGTCGTTCTTGACGCCGCGCTCGGACAGCAGCGCCTCGAACTGCTCCTTGTTCACGAAGTCGCGGCGGACCGGATCCTGCAGGTCGGTCTTCCAGTCCAGCTTGATCGCGCCGGCGATGTGGCCGGCGTCGTACGCCGAGACGTCTTCGTCGACCTCGATCAGGACGATCCCGGCGTCGTTCTTGTGCTCCTCGACCCAGTCGGCCGAGACGAGCGCGGATTCCCTGCTCATGTGTGCTGCCTCTTCTCAGTTGGTAGCGGTGGATGGCGTACGAATGCGGTGGATCAGCAGATAGGCCTCGCAGCCGAGGCAGAGCCCGACGGCCGCGTTCACGAACGCGGCGACCAGGGCGAATCCGGTGGCGACCACGCCCAGCACGGTGACACCGGTCAGGTACCCGATCAGACCGGCAGTCGCGAAGACGAGACCGACCAACTGGGCGAACCGCGGCGGTGCCGCGTCCTCCAGCTCCTTCGGCGGGCCCAGGCGGGGCCGGACCAACCGCTTGAACAACTGCCCGTACGGTGACGCCTGCACCCCGAACACGACCGAGACCGCGAACACCACGGCCTGTACCGCGAGCGGCCAGGGATTGTTCAGCACGAGCGTCAGCGCCAGGACGACGGTGGTCACGGCGGCCGCGAAGCGGAGCCCGCGGGGATCTACCTTGGCTGTCTTCTCGGACATGACGACTCCCGGAGGAGAGAAGGATGTCGAGCCGGACCCGCCCGGTGGTGCGGGGAGACGACGTACGCGGAACCGTGCTCAGCGACCGGTTCCGCAGCGCTCGGGACGCCGCCTGGTCAGCGGCGACGACACAGCGAAGAGCGCACACGGCAGTTGTCCACCGCGCGCCGCTTCGTCAGCCATGTCGTGTAAACCACGCCACGAGCGTACGGAACCCGGGCAGGCTCACTGCCCGTGGTCCCAATACATGAGACAACTGATCACATCACGGACGCGTGCGGATCACATTCGTGCCGGCGACCTTGTCGTGCAGGGCCTGCTTCTTGTCGTCCCAGAGCGGCCAGAGGTAGTTGAGCAGCAGCGCGAGCGAGGCGAACAGCCCGATCACCGGGATCGATCCGGCCAGGTACAGCGCCAGGTCGAGGCCGCAGCGCTTCGCCGCGGCGCCGCGCGGCGGGTTGCCGGGCGTGTCGCGCAGCCGGACCGCGATACCGAGCGCCATCTTGCCCGGCGTGGCGCCCTTCGCCACCAGGAACAGGTACTCGTACACGAACAGAACGAGGTAGCCGATCACCGATGCCGGTACCGCCCATTGGAGCACCTCGGGCGGCATCGAGGCAGGCGTCGTACTGCCGGCCCGGGCGGCCCCCATGATCTCCTCGAGCCAGCTGCTCATCGCCTGGCTGGATCGGTAGTAGAAGTATCCGGTCAGCGGAAGCGCGATGAACCAGGCGATGATCCCGTCGATGAACCGTGCGACAGCGCGACGCCACCAGCCCGACAGCGGGACGCCGTCCGGGGTCGTGGCTACCCCCTGCGGCTGGTAACCGTAGCCCTGCGGGGCCTGTGGGTACGACGGGTACGGCTGGAAGGCTCCCTGCTGCGTGATCCGCTGGCCGTACTGCGGAGCCGGCTCGGTCTGTTGCCCGTACACCTGCCCGTGCTCGGCGCGCTGGCCGTATCGCGGCAGGTCGTTGTGACCGAACTGACCCTGAAACGGTGGTGGGCCCTGCTGCGGACGACGCTGATCCGTCCAGGCGTTGCCGTCCCAGTACCGCTGCTGGGCCGGGTCCTCGGGGTCGTCGTACCAACCTGGTGCATGAGAGCTCACCGGCAAAGTGTTGCCTACCTGCCGGTCAATCCGCCATCCGATGGCAGCTACCGGACGGCGTCAGCTCGGCTGGTGCTCCATCGCGACGGCCAGTGCGGCGATGACGTCCGGTTTCCGGGGCGCTCCGCTGGCTCGCTTCACGACCGCTCCGGTGCTGTCCAGCACCAGCGTGGTCGGTGTCCGGAGGATGTCCAGCCGACGCACCAGCTCGAGGTGCGACTCGGCGTCCAGCTCGACGTGGCGCACCCCGTCGACCATGCCCTCGACCTCGGCCAGCGTCCGCCGGGTGGCTCGGCACGGCGCACAGAACGCCGACGAGAACTGCAGGAGCGTCGCCCGCTCGCCCAGCTCCGCGCCCAGCTCGGCGGATGTCACCCGCTCCACGTCGTCCTCGCTCTTCCCGCCCTTGTTGCGGAACCGTCCGTCGATCCAGGTCTTGAGCACGCTGAGCACCACACCGGCGACGACCGCCGCGACGAGTACCCACAGGCCCAGGCTCACAACTACCCACGGTACGGGGCCTGCTGCGGTATTCAACCGGCCGTTTCACTGACTGAGAAGCACCTGGGGATCGGCGGCGAGCTGGTGCTGCGAACGACCCGTGGGCCAGGGCAGGCAGTCGTCGCCGTCGCCCGGGTACCGCGGGACGACGTGCAGATGCAGGTGGTCGACGCTGCGACCCGACCCCGGACCGCTGGCGTTCAGCAGGCAGACGCCGGTCGCTCCGAGCCTGTCGACCATCCGCTGAGCGATGCGCTGCGCCAGATCCATCGCCTCAGCCAGGTCCCCAGGCGGTGCGTCCAGCAGACCGGCGCCGGTGTGCCGGCGCGGCACGACCAGCGTGTGCCCCGGAGCGATCTCCTCGCCCGGAAGCGGGAGGAACGCGACCGCCGCGTCCTCCTTGGCGATCCAGCGGGCCGAGTCGGCGGAGATCAGACCGCAGAACACGCAGGCAGCCATCCGCCGATTCTGTCCGGTCTAATGGGCTGTGTGGAGAGCGGAGTCGTGGTGCGGTCGGGAGTCGTGGTCCCGGAGTCCGAGCTGGCCTGGCGTTTCTCCCGGTCGAGCGGACCGGGCGGCCAGTCGGTGAACACCACGGACAGTCGCGTCGAGCTCAGCTTCGACGTGGCGAGTACGTCGGCGCTCAGCGACGTACTGAAGGCGCGGGCCCTCGAGCGGCTGCAGTCGCGCCTGGTGGACGGCGTCCTGACGATCGCCGCCTCTGAGTACAAGTCGCAGTGGCGCAACCGCGAGGCAGCACGCGAGCGACTGGCCGACGTACTGCGGGACGCGATCGCCCCGCCGCCCCGGAAACGGCGTCCGACGAAGCCGAGCAAATCGTCGGTACGACGGCGCTTGGACGCCAAGAAGCGCCGTGGCGAGACGAAGCGGCTGCGGGGCCGCCCCGACCTCTGACTCCTTTAAGCTTCCGCCGTGCAGGAAACGGGGAGCGGGGGGCAGGACGAGCCGGAGAAACTTCCGGAACTGCAGGACCTCAAGGTGCGGGGACGGTCGCTGCGGACCTGGGCGCTCAGCGCCGGCGCGGTGCTGCTGGCGATCTCGGCGGCGTTCGGTGGTCTGCAGAAGGCCGACGACGAGACACCGCGGGTCGAGGCCGGGACCGCGATCGACGCCGGTCAGTTCGAGGTCACGGTCCAGCGGGTCGTCACCGTCAAGGACCTCAAGCCGCTGTTCACCCCGGACGCGGGCGGCGCGCTGATCGCGGTCGTCACCAAGCTGAAGGTCACCGACGACACCGGGACCAGACCGCCGTCGGACCTGATCCGGCTGATCGGCGTCCCCGGCGTCAAGGACACCGACCCGCCGCTGGGCACCACCAACCTCCGCGACGCGACCATGCACCCGGTGCTCACCCCGGACGCCGCCGAAGACGTCGCGTACGTCTGGAAGCTGCCGAAGGCCACCGAACTGCCGAGCGAGGTCAAGCTGACCGTGCAGGGCTACGAGCACGACGAGGAATCGATCTTCGACCACCACGAGAAGTGGCGGCCCAACGCACTCGTCGCGGAAAGCACAGTCTCGGTGAAGGACAACAGCCGGTGAAGCGCAAGCTGCTGAACATCGCCCTGGCCCTCGCCGTGCTGGTCGCCATCGTCGGCCTGTACCGGCTGACTCCGACGCAGAAGGACATCCAGGACCCGACGCCGGTGCAGGGCATCCCCGGGCGCGCGGTCCACACTCCGCGCTTCGATCTGACCGTCGACAACGTCCGGATCGGCAAGAAGCTCCGCCTGCCCGGCTCGTCACAGGACCGCGACTCGCTGACCGCGTTCGTGGTCGTCGACGCCACCGTCAAGGCCAACCGCGAGCCGATCCACGTGACCGGCGTCAAGATCAGGTCGGCCGACGGCATCACCTACCTCGCCGCCAACCGCAACGGCTTCGACCGGGTCGACCTGACCGGTGCCGAGTTCGCGCCGGACATTCCGGTCCGCGGCGCCTTCGTGGTCGAGATGCCCGCGGAACAGGTGCCCGGGGCAACGTTGCTGGTGATGGAGAAGTCGATCATGAACGAACTCGAGCCCCAGGTCACCGTGCCGCTCGGCGACGGCGCTCCTGCCGTGCTGGACGTCGTTCCCTTGACCGCCGCGAGCGACACGTGAGCGGCGCGCGGCGGGCACGGCGTGGGTGGCTCGGCAAGAACTCGGTTGCGCTGGTGACGTTGGTGGTGGCGATCCCGCTCGCCGGGTGGTGGACCACACACAGCGACTACAGGTCCTGGTACAACTCCGAGCCACGTGATCCCGTGGAGGTGGCGGCAGCAGGTACGCCGTACAACGGGGCCACGTGGTACGGCGCTTCGGTGTCAGCGGATCCGCAGCCGGTGAAGCAGCGGCTCGGCGCGGATGCGCTGCCTGAGGGGACCACGCGGATCCGGGTGTACTTCCGGCTGCAGGTGGACGACCTGTCCGCGCTGGAGGGGCTGAGTGGGTGCCGGATGCACCTACGCGCGCCGGACGGTCGGGTGTGGGACGAGGATGCGCTGGCGAACGAGTACCAGGACCGTCCTACCGGCTGCACGGGTGGCACGGACGACAAGCTGTCGAGCTGGCGGGGTGCTGCGGCGCAGTACTACCTGAAGCCGGTGGCGGGGAAGCCTTTCGAGACAGTCGCCGTGTTCGTCGTACCGTCGTCCGTCGCTGACAGCGTGCAGCCGACGGTCACGTGGACTACGAAGCTCCCTCAGTACTTGGCATTCCCGAGGTAGCCGCGGACAGGTCGGTGACACCGTGGTCGCCGGCGGGCTGCTGGTGCACCGCGCGGGTCCGCGGCGTCAGGTAGCCGGCCAGGCCGCCGATCATGCGGTCGTACGCCGCGGCGAGCAGGCAGACCTGCAGCATGATCTTCAGGCCGTCGGTCACCAGGTGCAGTGGCTCGTCGACAACCAGCCAGAACTGCAGGGTGTGGGGGCCGAGCACCCACACCTTGAGCGCGATCCATACGGCGCTGGCCGCGAACGTCACCACCGCCCAGGCCAGGAAGTACCCCAGCATCGGCCGCAGCCCCGAGCGCACCACCAGCCGGAACGCGTCGACGACCGGCGTCCACCGGTCCTTCCAGTCGGCGACCACCGAGTTGCCTGCGGCACGGACGAGTCGCGGCGTCTGCTGCCAGCGGTGCGTGATGCGGTCGAACCGCCAGCGCGGGGTCTTCAGCTTCTGCACCACCCGGCCGTAGATGACCGCCGTCATCGTGATCCACATCAGCGGGAGCACCGCGGCGTCCCAGAGGTCGGCGATGCCCGCGCTGACGAAGCCGGTGATCGTGTCCCACACCTCGCGGACCTGGTTGACGCCGAGGATGTGGTCGAGCACCCAGGTGTAGGCGTCCTGCAGCCACTGCCAGACCTGGCGTTCCTTCAGCCACGTCATCGGCGGCGGGATGATCGACGTGGCCTGGTAGGCGACCACGAAGATCCACAGCGCCTCGAGGTACGTGACGAACAGCTTCCGTACCGGCCCTTCCTTCTCCTGCTTCCACTTCTTGAACGCGAACCGCAGCAGGTACGCCGATACCCCCAGGCCGAGGAACAACCAGGTGGACAGCGACTGCAACCCCTCCGACTGCTCGGGGACCGCACCGCCGGTCAACACCGTCGCCGCGACCTCGTTGGCCTTGTGCACCGCCAGTTGGTACTCGTAGTCGAGGGCTTCGCTCTGGAGGAACTTGTACGCGGCATAGAACGCCAGGAACGGGAGAAGCGCCGCCGCGAGCGCATCCAGCGGCTTGTGCTCGCGGCCGGGCTCTACCCCGTCCGGAGCGAGCATTCCCTCGGCGACCGCCCGCCGGTGGAACGGCAGCTCACTGCGGAGCACCAGGAACATGGCCACGTACATCGCCAGCGAGACCACGACCAGCAGCGCCAGCAGCGCGATGCCGGCCGCCTCAGCCTTGGCGCCCGCTTGCACAGCCAGCCACTGCACCCCGCGATGCGCCAACTGGGCCACCAGGAAGACGGCCAGCAACCGCGGCCAAGCCTTCCCGAACAGAACCCCCGCCCGCCCCACCGTGGTGAGCAACGTCCCCGACTCCATCGCCACGCAGGCAATGTACAGCCCGCAAAGTCCGCCGCAGCCGTGGGCGGAGGCTGGTGGGTCAGCCGCCGGCGAAGGGTGGGAGGGCGTCCACGCGGGCGCCGTCCTGGAGGGGTGCACTGAGGTCGACCCGCTCCCCGTCGACCAGGAACGTGCAGATCGACAGCACCCGCGCGAGCTCCGGCCGGCCGCTCGACACCGTAGCGACCAGGTCCCGGATCGACCCGGCCTCGGCCGTCGCGGACGACTCGCCCGCGGCGGCACGCGCGGCCGCAAAGTACCTGATGGTCACTTCCGGCATGTGGTCCGCGCCTCACTAATCGGTTAAGTCTCGGTTAGTATGTCAGCCTGCTGTTAAGAACCAGTGTGTCTCAGGCCCCCGGCAACGACGCCGTCGGGGCCTGACGTGCACGAGGACCGGATCACTGCTCCCGGATCCGACGATCAGCACAAGGAGACAGCGTGAGCACGTTGCTTCTGCTGACGAACGCACTGCAGGCCTCCACCGAGGTCCTGCCGTCGCTCGCCCTGCTCCCGCACCAGATCCGGATCCTGCCCGCGGAGGTCGCCGCGCTGGTGGACGCCCCGGACGCCGACGCCGTGCTGCTCGACGCCCGCCGCGACCTGGTCGCCGTCCGCAGCGCGTCCCGGCTGATCCGCACCACCGGCATCGACGTACCGCTGATCCTGGTCGTCACCGAGGGCGGTCTGACCGCGGTGAACGCCGACTGGGGCGCCGACGACGTACTGCTCGACACCGCGGGGCCTGCCGAGATCGAGGCTCGCCTGCGACTCGTGATCGGCCGTCTCGCCGCGACCCGCAACGAGGAGCCCGAGTCCACGCTGATTCGCAGCGGCGACGTCGTGATCGACGAGGCGTCGTACACGGCGAAGCTGAATGGCCGCGCGCTCGACCTCACGTACAAGGAGTTCGAGCTCTTCAAGTTCCTCGCGCAGCACCCGGGCCGGGTCTTCACCCGCGAGCAACTTCTCCAGGAAGTGTGGGGCTACGACTACTTCGGCGGTACGCGTACCGTCGACGTGCACGTACGCCGCCTCCGCGCGAAGCTCGGCCCCGAGCACGAGTCGCTCATCGGCACCGTCCGCAACGTCGGCTACCGCTTCGTGGTCCCACCGGCGAACACCCGCGAACCCGCCGAAGTCACCACCTGAGCCCACCTGGCGAGCTGCTTGACCGCCCCGCTACAGGAAGAACTTCAGCAGGGTGAATGCGAGCGCGGCCGCGGTGAGCAGCGCCGCCTTCCCGGAGCCGATGCCCTGCCGGGCCCCCGCGACGAAGACCCCGATCGTGATCGGCACCAGCATCACCAGCAGCGTGACGCCGGCCGCGTGAACCCCGACGTGCGACTGCAGCGTGAGGATCCACCCCACGACGAACGCGAACGTCAACCCGAGCCAACTGGTGATCTGCACCGGCCCGTCCGCGCTGCGATGCCCGCGGTGCGAGGCTCTGGGCGCCCGCCGGTGTGAGGTCGGAGCAACGTGTGCCATCGCTCACCTTCCGTAAGTACCTGAATACGCAAGGTACCAGCTCCTCACGGGAGAACGAAAAGCCGGTACGCCGCCGTAGCACGCTCGGCGTACCGGCCCTCGGTCAGTCAGATGCTGCGATCAGGAAGTCAGCGAGATCCGGTCGGTCGCGACCGGCGTGTACGGGTCGTGCGCCGTCAGATAGTTGGCGAACGCGTCGATGTCCAGCCCGCCGAAGAACTTGTTCGTCGCCGTGGTGAAGGCCGGGAAGCCGTCACCGCCGTCGGCCAGGAAGTTGTTCGTGACGATGCGGTACGTCGTAGCGTCCACCAGCGGCTGCCCGCCGATCATGACGGATCCTTCGACGACCTTCGACCCCGCCGGAGCGGCCGGGTTCCAGGTGTAGGTGATGCCCGCGACCTGGAGCACCTTGAACTTCGCCGGCTCGGGGCCGTTGACCCCGGAGAACTGCTGCTCGAGCAGCTCCTTGATCTGCGCCCCGGTCATGTCCATCGAGACCAGGAAGTTGTTGAACGGCTGCACGGTGAACGCCCGGCCGAACGTGACCTCACCGTTGTTCGCGATCAGGTCGGCGCGGATACCGCCCGGGTTCATGAACGCCGCGACCGGTGTCTTGCCGTCGGTCACCACGCTCGGGTCGGCGAGCTGCGCGTCGGCGATCAGGTTGCCCAGCGGCGACTCGAGCGAGTCGTCCGGCGTCCGCACCACCGACGGCGTGGTCAGGTGGCCGATCACCTTGTTCTCGATCGGGGCGACCAGTTCCTTGTACTTCGCGATCAGCTTCGCGGTCTTCGGGTCCTGCACGACGTCCCGGGTGACGATCTGGTTGGTGGCCAGTGTGTTCAGCCGGTCGACGTCGCCGGTCGCGTTGTCGATGCTCAGCCGGACCTCGGTGACCAGTCGACCGAACGACGACGCACTGGTGACGAGGCGCGGGTTGTTGTCCTTGTCGCGCAGCGTGCAGTTGTAGCCCTGGTGGGTGTGACCGGAGATGATCGCGTCGATCTCCGGGTCCAGACCGGCGTTGATGTCGACGATCGGGCCGGAGATGCCCGGGCAGCTGTTGTACGCCGCCGGGTCGGCCGGGAAGCCGCCCTCGTGCAGCAGCACGACGATCGACTCCACGCCCTTCTTCTTCAGCACCGGCACCAACGCGTTCGCGGTCTCGACCTCGTCGGTGAAGGTCAGGCCCTCGACACCGGACTTGGTCACGATGTTCGGCGTGTTCTCCAGCGTCATACCGATGAAGCCGACCTTCTTGCCGCCTTTGAAGGTCTTGATCGTGTAGGGCGCGAACAGGGTCTTGCGGGTGTTCTCGAAGAACACGTTGGCAGCCAGGTACTTGTACTTCGCGCCCTCGAACGGATGCTTGAGGTCCGGGCAGGAGTTCTGGTTGTTCTGGCCGTCGCCGTCGGGCAGGCAGCCGCCGGTCTGCATCCGGAGCAGCTCACGCCAGCCCTCGTCGAACTCGTGGTTGCCCACCGACGCAGCCTCGAGTCCCATCCCGCTCAGCGCTTCGACCGTCGGCTCGTCGTGGAACGCCGCCGACAGCAGCGGCGAGGCGCCGATCAGGTCACCGGCCGCGACCGTCATCGACTGCTGTCCCTTCGCCTTGGCAGCCGCCCGGAGGTCCTTCAGATGCGTCGCGAGATACGCGGCGCCGCCGGCCGGCACCCCGGCGATGTTGCCGCTCGAACCGCTCGGCGGCTCCAGGTTGCCGTGGAAGTCGTTGAGCGCGAGCAACTGAATCTGCGTATGCGTCGGCTTCGGCTTCTTGTCCTGCGTCGCGGCCCCTGCCTGGCTCACGGATCCCCCCGTGGCCAAGGCGAGCGCGACGGCCGTGCCGGCCGCGAGCAGCCCGATCGCCCGCCGTCCCCGTGACCGCGCCCTGCCTCGTCCTCTGCTGGCCATGTCTTCTCCGTCGTCGTCTCGGTCACCGCTGTTTGCGGTGCCGCGAAATCCTCCGCGGTTCCGCGAAAGTTACCCGCTGACGACGCGCTGTCGCCAGGACCTGAGCATGAACTCAACCGGACCTTTTACGGTATTCAGGTGACTCTTGAAGCCGTTCCCTCACCGTTGCCCTCGGCCACCGCTGCCGCCGTCACGGAACTCGCCCGAGCCGCAGCACAGAGCGACGGCGTCAACCCGCTGTCCGAACGCACCCTGCTACACCTCGACGGCGAGCATCCCGACGACCTGCACGTCCTCGCCTACGAAGGCGATCCGGGCACCATCGAGGTCTCCGGCCTGCAGAGCGCCCGCAACCTGGTCGGGTACGGCGCCTTGGCCCCCGACGGCTCGGCCGAACTCGTCGTCGCCCCGTCGGCCCGGCGCCAGGGCTACGGTACGGCGCTCCTCCGCATGCTGCTCGACCACGGCGGACGCCATGCCCGCGTCTGGGCCCACGGCCGACTGCCCGGCGCCGACGAACTCGCCAACCGCCTCAACCTCGAAGTAGCACGAGAGCTCTACTTCCTCCGCCGTACCAGGGCCGAACTCGCGGAACCCGTTTGGCCCGAGGGCATTTCGGTACGCACCTTCGTCCCCGGCGCAGACGACACCGCCTGGCTGGACGTCAACGCGGCCGCGTTCGCCGACCACCCCGAACAGGGCAGCTGGACCGCCGAAGACCTGACCGAACGCTTCCGCCAGCCGTGGTTCGACCCGAACGGCTTCTTCCTCGCCGTCGACGACTCCGGCATCGTCGCCGGCTTCCACTGGACCAAGATCGAGGACGGCGTCGGCGAGGTCTACGTTGTCGGCGTCTCCCCCACCCATCAAGGCCTCGGCCTCGGCAAGGCGCTGACCCTGCAGGGCCTCCAGTACCTCCAGAACACCCGCAACCTGGACGAGGTCGTCCTCTACGTCGACGGCACCAACACTGCGGCGCGCGCCCTCTACAAATCCCTCGGCTTCACCACCGCCGCCCTCGACGTCCAGTACGCCCCACGCCCCATGTGAACGACGCCACAAGCAACCCGCGCCGGCTTCCGCGTCATAAACCCGCACCCCACCCCGTCCCACCAGCAACCAGGAGCCGCCCGAGCCTCTAACCCCCCAGCCGGGCGGCTCCTGGCCTTGTCCACAGTTGCAGCTATTGACATAGAGACCTCCGCCCACAGCCCGTTACGATCGTGACGACTACGGAGGGCTGACAAGAGTGACACACCGCAACCGGCGATCCCGCTCCCTGGCACTGACCTGGCTGGCCGCCACCACACTCCTCACCGCCTGCGGCCCCGGCAGCCCAGAAGCCGGCACCCCAAACACCACTCCACCATCGGCGACGTCGTCAGCGACGGCATCGGTTCCAGCATCGACCGGCACAGCCATGCCTCCCGCCACCATCCCGGGAACAGTTCCAAGCCGACCTCCGCAGGCCGTTGGATCCACGCTCGCGGCAGGTGAAGCGTTTATTGCGTATTACATCGATCTGCTCAACTACGCATACACGACTGGCGACGTTGGCCCACTGATGGCGGCAAGCGACAAGGGCTGCGAAGGATGCAAAGGCATCGCTGATTACGCAAAGAAGGTCAATGCGAAGAACGGTGGACTTCAGGGCGACTACGGAGACCACCTGGTCGACGTAAAGGAGATCTATCGAGGCGAGGGCAACCGGATCGGAGGTTCAGCCGCACTCGCAGGCGGCTCGTATACGGAGCGCAGCTCTCCCGGCGCCTCCCCCGTATCGCACGAAAGCGCCAAGGGAACGCTGGAGTTCTCTCTCTCCGCGAGCGGTGGAAACTGGATCATGTACGAGATGCAGATCACTGAGTCATGACCAGGATCGCGCACGCAGCCGCCGTGGTTGTCGCAGTCGCCCTGTGTACGACGGGCCATCTTGCGCTTGATCTGCTGTCGAGTCGAGTGGAGGCGCACGCCAAGACTCCATCGCCGAAGGTTGAGGGGAAGCGGACGAGTTGGGGCGCCTCCCTCAAGGGCTCGTCGAAGAAGCCTGGACGACTCAAGCCCAAGAAGTTGACGCCAACACGGAACAGCGCCAAGCAGCCCCGTAAGAGCAAACCGGCCGCGATCGAGCCGCAGAGACCGCGACAGGTTAACCGCCAGGTAATCCGGATGAACATCGGCATCTGCGGGCGGATGCAACCAGACGGGACCGTGCCAGGGCCAGCGCGTTGTCAGCCCGGTGGCGACGATGAGCGCCGGGTTACGCTGCGGACCATTCCGCCGGAGATCGTCCGACCACGGCCTCAGGATGTCACGTGGGAAGAAGTACTTTCTGAAACCAAGAACATCATGTTTCCGGGGCTCGCGGTGAAGGTGCAGCCCAACGGTCGGACGTTGGTCAACCTCGACACGATTGTGTACACCGACGACAGCAAGGTCTCGAGTACGACTGTGACGTTGCTCGGCTTTCCTGTCGTGGTTGAGGCGACGCCGATCAGCTACACCTGGCGCTTCGGTGACGGATCGCCGGCGCTCACCACGAGTACGTCCGGGAAGCCGTACCCGGCGAAAGACATCACCCACAAGTACATGAAGCGCGGCGGAGTCCAACTCACCCTGACGACGAACTACGCCGCCCGTTTCAACGTCGCCGACACCGGCTGGCAGTACGTCGACGGGACCGTGCCCATCACCGGACCAGCAACACCCCTCCAGGTGCGAGAGGCGGTACCCGTTCTCGTTGATCCCGGCCGGTGAGACATCGTGACCCACCAGCGCACTTATTGCTGGGCCATCTGATAGCTGGCACAGCTCCTGCCTCATGCGAGGCCAGTACCACGAGCGATGAGCCCAACGGTGGCCAACCCACAACGCGAGTTCACCCTGGCTCCTCGAGAGGGCTCCTGGATCATGCGTGCGACCGCGCTGGAGTCGCAATGAACGCGGAGGCAGCCCGACGCGTGAACCTCGTGACACGAAGCATCGGCCGCTCATCGTGCTGCTGGGCTGCATCATCTTGACATCTGTGCTGACGGCTTGTGCTTCAGGCAGCGCTGACGCTGGTGGATCGACAGTTGAGCCAAGGGCTTCGACCACTGCCACGACCTCGCTCCCGGCAGCTCCGCGCGCCCGTCCGCCGCGAAGGGAGGGAGTCTCGCAGCAGGCAAGGCGTTCATCGCGTACTACGTGGATCTTCTCAACTACTCGTACGGAACGGGTGACTCTGACGCGCTGTTGGCAGCCAGCGACAAAGGCTGTATCGGCTGCAAGGCTGTCGCGGATTACACCAAGAAGGCCCCGCCCACCGTCACGCTGCTGAGATGTGGGCACGGCCAGTCGGAATGCCTCGACAACTTAGTCGCGGGCTGGTGATGAGTGGCTGGGTCGGATCAGGCGGTCGAGCGAGGTGTTCGGCCGGCGGCTGCCTTGGCCGAGCTTGGGGTTGCGCGCGACGGCGCCTGCCGGTGGGGCTTGCTGGGCGAGGAAACGGAGGCCGTCCAGTGTGTCTTGGCGAGCGGTGGGCGCGGGCCGAGTCGGCTCACGGTCGCGGGATGTGCCCGAGTGGTCGTGAGCGGGGCGCGGGCCAGGCAGGCGATAGTGACGCCGGATCTCGTCGATCTTGGCGTCAAGATTCGAGCGGATTTCGTGGGCCACGCGGTGGCCGGTAGCAGCCGGGGCACTATGGAGCGTTGGCCAGTGGTCGTGGAGCATCGAGCCGATGAGCGTGGCTCTGATCGCCCGCTGTTCGGTTTCGTCACGGCGTACCAGTTCACTCAGACGGTTCTCGACGATGGCCTTCGCAAACTTGTCGAAATGCATTAGGGCAGGGCCGCGACAGGCGTCGTTGATCAGGGCATGCTTCAGGTAGGCGGGGCCGGTGATGTGATTCATCAGATCACGCGTAGCGGTGAAGGCTCCGGCGTACTGGGGGTCACCGAGCGGCGGGGCCCCGTACCCTGCTCGGTCTGCGAAAGCGTCGAAGTCAGCGAAAGTCCGAACCTCGGCGAAGCCCACCATCAGTCCACGCGAATGCTCGGTCCACACAGCATTCGGCTCGTTTGGCGCCATGACGTGCATGGCGGCGTGCGTCGCCTGGTACAGCACCGTGGCCAGCGCCTCAGCCTGATCGTCGGCGTGAGCCTGCGCACGCGATCCCGTCAGGTAGCGCAGGACTCGGCGTTCGGACAGCCGGAGATCGCCCGTCTCCGGGTGGAGACCGCCGAGGTTGTCCGAGTTCGTCGCGTACAGCGCTCCGTTCCAGCGGTCCGCTGCCGTCGGACGGAGGGATCGCGCGAGTCCGTAGAGGCGCGCGACCTCTTGATAGGCGAATGAGTCCCTTGGCACGCGCTGATCGGCGTCCACGGTCAGCCGCGAGGCCAGTCACCGCGGAGCGTGGTCTCCAGGTACTCCAACGCTCGTGTCATCCCCCGGATATGTGGGGCCTCGTCAACGGGTGCTCGGTCGGCGATCGCCCAGATCTCGCGCCGGGCCTTGGCGAGCGCGTCGGCCTTCTCCGCATCCGTTCCCTTGAATGCGAACGCCTCGGCGTGGATGGCGCCGGCTTGGTGGTAGAGGGGCCCGTATTCGCGGGGTGGCGGGGACGGGGTGGTGAGTTTGTCGATCATGCGGAGCGCCCATGCACGGTCGTCGCCGTCTGGTTCGCCGGCGATCATGGCTCGGAGAAGTTGCTGCGCACCTGGTACGTCGAAGTTGGGGTCGGCGTCACGCTGATCGCGAGCCTCCGCGTAGGCCGTGTTGAAAGCTACGACGTCCATGAACCCCACTCCCTGAGAACTGTTTGCTGACTGAACGCAACGCTATCCGCGAAGGGCCGGATCTCGCGGGAGTTATCCACATGGCTCAGTCGCGGGCTCGATCAGGCCGCGCAGAGAGATTGGGGGACGAGGTGGTGCGGCGGGCGCCTTGGGTGAGGGTTTGGGTGGGCTCCGGCGCTCGTCGATGCGGGTTGGACGGCGAACGGGGCGAGGGCGTCCTGGTGGACGGCGTCGGTCACCCCTCGCTTCGGCGAGCGCGTCCGCCTTCTCCTCGTCCGTGCCCTCGACCGTGAACGCGGCCGCGTGGATCGCTCCGGCTTTGTGGTAGAGCGGGCCGTACTCCCTCGGAGGAGACGGCGGCTCGGCCAGGTCCTCGATCATCTGCAGCGCAATAAGCGCGCTCCTCACCGTCGGGTTCGTCCGCGATCAGCGCTCGCAGTCCTTGCTGCGCCGGCGCTAGATGATTGATGCATGGCCCGCAGGTGTGCACGCTCGACAGTTCGTATGGTGCAGGGCGGGTCTGTTCGGTGTCTGATTCACGCTCAGCTACGGCCCCTGGCACGGGAGACCTCCTGTCGACCTGACACACGCCACACGCCACACGCCACACGCCACAGCCCGCCGACCAGATCGCCCACCGGCAACGACGCGGCGCGGCCGGTGGCCGTCCGCCCGCTTTCGACCCACGGCCTACAAGGGCCGCAACGTCGTCGGACGGTCCTTCAATGACCACAAGCGACGGCGCGGACTGGCCACCCGCTACGACTCGCCTCCATCTACCGAGGCGGCGTCGTCCTACGCGCCATCACACTCTGGCTTCGCGAAGATGGAGACACGCCCTACTCGCGGGTTCGCTCTGGGCGGTTGGGGGACAAGGTGGCGCGGTCGCCGTCGGGCGCAGTGCGGCCGCGACACGGTAGAGGCGTTGGACTTCGCGGTAGATGGCCGAATCAGGGTCGATACGGCGCTCGAGGTCCATCGTCAGTCTCGAGGCCAGCTCGGTTCACGGAGCTCGTTCTCGATGTGTTCCAGGGGGCGGGTCATCGCGCGGATGTGGGGTTCTTCGTCGTGAGGGGCGCGGTCGGCGATCGCCCAGATTTTGCGGCGCGCTTCGGCGATGGCCGCGGCCTTCTGCTCGTCGGTCCCCTCGGTCGGGTACGCCGCGGCTTGGATGGCGGCGGCTTCGTAGTACAGCGGGCTCCACTCGCGTGGTGCCGGTCGTGGCTCGGCGAGTTTGTCGATCAGGCGGAGCGCCCAGGCACGGTCCTCGCCGTCCGGCTCGTCGGCGATCAGGTCGCGGAGCTTGTGCTGCGCAGCGGCCAGATTGAAGTCCTGGTCGGTCTCCTGCTGATGCCGCGCCGCCGCGAAGGCGGAGTTGAACCGCGCAACGTCGAATGCCATGGAACTCCGATCAGGTCGCTCACTCGACGATCACGATAGCGGCGGTCAGCAGGACGCCGCTGGAGTTATCCACAGAGGGTGGATTTGAGGTGGGTGGTGAGGTGGGTTTGGGCGGCTCGGGTGGTGCCGGGGACGGTGAGGAGGTTGGCGTAGCCGTGGACGAGGGAGGGGTGGTGGGCGTGGGTAATGGTGTTGCCGGCTGCTCTGAGGGCATCGGCGTACTCGATGCCCTCGTCGCGGAGGGGGTCGAAGCCGGCGGTGGTGAGGTAGGTCGGTGGGAGGCCGGTGAGGTCGTCTGCGCGCAGGGGGCTGACGATCGGGTCGGGGCGGAGGGTGGGGTCGGGGGTGTAGAGGTCGCGGTACCAGATGATGTCGGCCTCGGTGAGGATGAAGCCTTCGGCGAAGAGGTCTCGGCTGGGGCGGCGGGCGACGAGGTCGAGGGCCGGGTAGAGGAGGACCTGCAGGGCCGGCTGGGGCAGGCCGCGGCGGACGGTCTGCTGGGCGACGACCGCGGCGAGGTTGCCGCCGGCGCTGTCGCCGCCGACGGCGATGCGGTGGGGGTCGACGCCGAGGTCGGCGGCGTGGTCGACGGCCCAGGTGAACGCGGCGATGGCGTCCTCGGCGGCCGTCGGCGCGGGCGCTTCCGGGGCGAGGCGGTAGTCGACGGACAGGACGCGGACGCCGGCGTCGACGGCGATCGCGCGGCAGAGCGCGTCGTGCGTACCCAGATCGCCCACGACCCAGCCGCCACCGTGGAAGAACACCAGCAGAGCGCGAGCGTCCGGGGACGGAACGTACAGGCGGGAGCCGAGTTGACCGTCGGCACCACGGACAGTCAGCTCGGTGACACGCTGCACGTCGACCGGCGTACCGGGGATGAGCTTGCACAGGTTCCGGAAGCGGGTGCGGGCCGTCGCGGCGTCGGTCTTGGTTGTAGCGGGCAACAAGTTGTCGATGCGGAGCAGCAGCTGTACGTCGGGGTCCAGCGTGTTGCCGTCGATCTGGATCGGGGCGCCGGCGAGGCGTCGGCGGACCCCGGCGGGCAGTGCGTACAGCGGGGTGAGGGAGTTCGCTTGGGCAGCGGTCACCGCGTCGCGCAGTACAGAATCCAGTCGCAGGTTCACAAGGCGTGACGCTAGCAAGTCCCGCTGCGAAACAGTGCTCACAGGCGGCCGAAAACGTCACATCGGCAACGCGCGGACGGCTACCCCTTGTTCACCAAAGGATGGGATCCTGAAGGGGTGGCTGGAGACCTGCTGGCATCCCACAACCGTGAGTACGACGTCGAGCCGCCGTACGACATCAGTGCGGCCGGCGACCTCCCCGTGGACCGTTTCTCGGACCGGGAGCTGAGCTGGCTCGCGTTCAACCAGCGGGTCCTGGAGCTGGCCGAGGACGAGCGGATTCCGCTGCTCGAGCGGGCCAAGTTCCTGGCGATCTTCGCGAACAACCTGGACGAGTTCTACATGGTCCGGATCGCGGGTCTCAAGCGCCGGATCGCGGCCGGCGTCGCGGTCAAGGCGGCCAGCGGGCTGCTTCCCCGCGAGGTCCTCGACCGCAGCCTGGCGCGGAGCCGGGAGCTGATGGATCGGCACGCGGAGACCTGGCGGAAGTCGGTGCAGCCCGCGCTGACCGAGGAGGGCATCGACATCCTCCGCTGGGACGAGCTGGAGCACAGCGAGCGCGAGGAGATGACCCGGTTCTTCCGGGAGCGGGTGTTCCCGGTCCTGACACCGCTCGCGGTCGACCCGTCACACCCCTTCCCGTACATCTCCGGCCTGAGCCTGAACCTCGCCGTCGTCGTCCGGAACCCCGACACCGGCGGTGAGCACTTCGCCCGGGTGAAGGTGCCACCGCTGCTGCCGCGGTTCGTGATGGTCGCCGATGGTCGGTTCGTACCGCTCGAGGACGTCATCGCGACGCACCTCGGCCAGCTGTTTCCGGGGATGGAGGTCATCCAGCACCACACCTTCCGGGTGACCCGCAACGAGGACCTCGAGGTCGAGGAGGACGACGCGGAGAACCTGCTGGCCGCCCTCGAGAAGGAGCTGCTGCGCCGCCGGTTCGGGCCGCCCGTCCGGCTCGAGGTCGAGGAGTCGATCGACCCGCAGGTGAAGGCGCTGCTGCTGACGGAGCTGGGCGTCACCGAGGCCGAGGTGTTCGAGCTGCCCGGTCCGCTCGACCTGCGTGGGTTGTTCACCATCGCCGGTTTGGACCGTGCCGAGCTGAAGTATCCGGGCTTCGTCCCGTCGACGCATCCGCACCTGGCGGAGGTGGAGACGTCCAACCCCGCGGACATGTTCCACGCGCTCAAGCAGCGCGACGTCCTCGTCCACCACCCGTACGACTCGTTCTCCACGTCGGTGCAGCGCTTCATCGAGCAGGCCGCCGCGGACCCGCACGTGCTGGCGATCAAACAAACGCTGTACCGGACCAGTGGCGACTCCCCCATCGTGGACGCGCTGATCGACGCTGCCGAGGCCGGCAAGCAGGTGCTGGTCCTGGTAGAGATCCAGGCGCGCTTCGACGAGCAGGCGAACATCAAGTGGGCCCGCCAGCTCGAGCACGCCGGCTGCCATGTGGTGTACGGCGTGATCGGTCTGAAGACGCACTGCAAGCTGTCGATGGTCGTACGCGACGAGCCCGACGGACTGCGCCGCTACGCGCACATCGGGACCGGCAACTACCACCCGAAGACAGCACGCATCTACGAGGACCTGGGCCTGCTGACCAGCGACAAGGTGGTCACCGAGGACGTAGCACTGCTGTTCAACCACCTGTCCGGTTTCGGGCGCTCTGCCGGCTACCGGCGGATTCTGGTCGCTCCGCAGTCGGTACGGCGTGGGCTGCTCGAGCGGATCGGCCGCGAGGTGCAGCACCACCTGGCGGGCCGCCCGGCGCGCATCCGGATCAAGGTGAACAGCCTGGTCGACGAGGCCCTGTGCGACGCGCTGTACCGGGCGTCGCAGGCCGGCGTACCGGTGGAGCTGTGGATCCGGGGCATCTGCACGCTGCGGCCCGGCGTACCGGGTCTCTCGGAGAACATCCAGGTCCGCAGCATCCTGGGCCGCTTCCTCGAGCACAGCCGGGTGTTCCTGTTCGAGAACGGCGGTGAGCCGGAGGTGTGGATCGGGTCGGCCGACCTGATGCACCGCAACCTGGACCGCCGAGTCGAGGTGCTCGTGCAACTGAAGCAGCCGGACCACATCGCCGAGCTGGGTGAGTTGTTCGACCTGGCGATGGACGACACCACCGGCTCGTGGTGGCTGCAGCCCGACGACACCTGGCAGCCCATGCTGAGCGGCCCGGACGGTGAGCCGCTGCGCGACCTGCAGGACCGGCTGATCGCGACGCGAGGCCGCCGCCGCGCATCCGACGCAATCAGCTGACCACGTCCTACAGTGAAGGTATGAGCGTCCCGGCGACAGTTATCGCCGCGGGGGGTGTCGTGTGGCGGGAGCGCCGCGGCACCAGGCAGGTGTTGCTGGTCCACCGGCCACGGTACGACGACTGGTCGCTGCCCAAGGGCAAGCTCTACCCCCATGAGCACGTGCTGCTGTGCGCACGCCGTGAGATCGAGGAGGAGACCGGGCTGCGGGTCGTCTTCGGTCCACCGCTCGGCGTGCAGCGGTACGAGGTCCGCAAGAACGGCGGGACCGCGCCGAAACTGGTCCACTACTGGTCCGCCCAGCCCGTCGACGGGACCGCCTTCGAACCCAACGACGAGGTCGACGGCATCACCTGGTTCCCGGTCGACGAGGCGCGCGAGAAGCTCAGCTACCCGCGCGACCTGGACATTTTGGACCGTCTGGACCGCGTTCTGCCCGTTGTCGCCACAGTCGTCGTACTGCGGCACGCCCAGGCAGTGAAGCGGAAGGACTGGGACGGCAAGGACACCCTGCGCCCACTGTCCAGCTCAGGTATGGACGTGGCGCAGCGGCTGGCCAGCGTACTGGAGGCACTTGGGGTCGATCGGCTCATCAGCAGCGACGCGGAACGGTGCGTGGCGACGGTCACGCCGTACGGCGCACTCATCGACCGCCACATCCATCTGTGGCCGGAGATCTCCGAGCGCGGCTACGAAGCCGACCCAGACGGGATACGCGGCCTGGCCGAGCGGGTGTGGAAACCGGGTCGGGTGACCGTCATCTGTTCGCACCGGCCGGTGCTGCCCGCGCTGACCAGGGAACTCGGGCTGAAGGTCGGGAAGTTCGCCACCGGCGCGCTGCTGGTCGCGCACCGGCTGGCCGACGGGCGGATCGTTCAGGAACGCTTCCACTCCCCGTGAGCAACCGGTGCGACACGGCTCGGTGACGATCGAGGCACAGCCGACGGGCCGCTCGGGTGACACTGGAGGTGACGGGTATGTTCCTACCCGAGGAACCGGCGCCCCACCGGGTGCCGCTCTGAGGAGAGGTTCGGGGCGCACCATGACGATGATGCGAGAACTGACACTGATCGGGATCCGGATGGAATCACCCAACCGGGCCCCGGTGATGATGCTGCGGGAAACCGAGGGCTACCGCTACCTGCCGATCTCGATCGGTTCGGTCGAGGCGACCGCGATCGCCTACGAGGAGCAGGGCCTGCGTCCGTCCCGCCCGCTCACGCACGACCTGATGCGGGACCTGATCGAGGCGTTCGGTGTGAGCATCGAGGCGGTGGAGATCGTCGAGCTGCGGGACGCCGTGTTCTACGCCGAGCTCGTGCTGGAGAACGGCGCCCGCGTGTCCGCCCGGCCGAGCGACTCGGTCGCCCTCGCGGTCCGCCTCGGTACGCCGATCCGCTGCGCCGAGGAGGTCCTGCGCGAGGCCGGCGTCGCGACACCCGAGGACGAACAAGCCGAACTCGAACGCTTCCGCCAATTCCTCGACGAAGTCGCCCCCGAAGACTTCTCCAGCTGACCCCCACCAGCAGTGCGCTGAGAGCTACCGGCTGGCCGGCGTTGTCGACGGAGCGTGACGACTGGTGACGGAGTTCACCTGATGGCTGCCTGACGGCATGCCGGGTGTCGCGCAGGCTACCTGAACCGTTCACCGGTCGTTCACCGGCGACGGGCCGGGCGGTCACCTGGTCTCCCTACCTTCTGTGGAAGTTCAGAAGTCTGATTCCCGCAGAAGGGCAACACTCTCGTGTCCGTCAACCGCCTGTTCCGCGCCGGCTCCGTCGCCGTGGCGTCCCTCGGCGTCCTCGCTCTGAGCGCCTGCGGCAGCGACCCCGAACCGTCGGGTTCGTCGAGTCCCGACGCGTCGACGTCCGCGGCCGCCGCCGACTGCCCGCAGGGCACGTTGAACGCCGAGGGGTCCTCGGCGCAGAAGAACGCCATCGAGGAAGTCATCAGCAAGTACAACGAGCAGTGCGCCGATGTCACGGTGAACTACAACCCGACCGGTTCCGGCGCGGGCATCAAGCAGTTCACCGCGAACCAGGTCGACTTCGCCGGTTCGGACTCGGCGCTGAAGCCGGACGAGCTGGCCGCGGCCACCAAGCGCTGCCAGAACAACCCGGCGATCGACCTGCCGATGGTGATCGGTCCGGTGGCGATCGCCTACAACCTCGACGGTGTGGACAAGCTGGTCCTCGACGGCGCGACCGCCGCGAAGATCTTCCAGGGCACGATCAAGACCTGGAACGACCCGGCGATCGCGACGCTGAACCCGGGCGTGACGTTGCCGTCGGCACCGATCTCGGTGTTCTTCCGCTCCGACGAGTCCGGCACCACGGAGAACTTCACCAAGTACCTGAAGGCTGCCGGCGGTGGCGCGTGGACCGGTGAGCCGGCCAAGAAGTGGACCGGCACCGGCGCCGGCAAGGAGAAGTCGGCCGGTGTCGCCGAAGGTGTGAAGAGCACCACGAACTCGATCACGTACGTCGAGTGGTCGTACGCCGTGGACAACAAGCTCGGCGTCGCGCAGATCGACACCGGCTCGGGCACCCCGGTCGAACTGTCGGCCGAGTCGGCCGGCAAGGCGCTGGCCGCTGCGCAGCCGGCCGGTTCCGGCTCCGACCTGGCTCTGAAGCTGGACTACGCGACCAAGGCCCCGGGTGCCTACCCGATCATCCTGGTCACCTACGAGATCGCCTGCACCAAGGGCCTGCCGGCCGAGAAGACCGCGCTGGTGAAGAGCTTTCTGAGCTACTTCGTCAGCAAGGAGGGCCAGGCATCGCTGACCGAGCTGAACTACGCGCCGCTGCCGGCCGAGATCCAGACCAAGGTCGAGGCCGCGATCCAGGCGATCAGCTGATCCGATGACCAATCCAGACGGTACGGCGCCGTCCGCCGAACCCGATGGGGGCCAGCCGCCGCCCGAGCGCGAGGTCGCGCTCGGGCCGGTGGGGCACCTCGGCGACCGGCTGTTCGGCGGGCTCGCCCGCGGATCCGGCGGCCTGGTGGTGCTGATCGTCGCCTTCGTCGGCATCTTCCTGCTGGCGCTGGCAGTTCCCGCGCTGATCGATGACAAGAGCAACTTTCTGTTCTCGCGGATCTGGGAACCGGGCGGCGACGAACCGCGCTTCGGCATCGCCGCGCTCTTCTACACCACGGTGGTCAGCTCGATCATCGCGATGCTGATCGCGGTCCCGATCGCGATCGGCGTCGCGTTGTTCGTCACGTACTACGCCCCGCGCCGGCTGGCCGCGCCGGTCGCGCACGCGGTCGACCTGCTGGCCGCCGTACCGTCGATCGTCTACGGCCTGTGGGGCATCTTGTTCTTCGCCCAGGTACTGCGTCCGGTCATCGACGGACTGTCCGCGGGACTCGGGTGGATCCCGCTGTTCGCGAAGCCGCCGGGCGACAACGTCGGCGTGGTCTTCACCGCGTCGGTGGTGCTGGCGATCATGATCCTGCCGGTGGTCACCGCGATCAGCCGGGAGATCTTCGCGCAGACACCGATCGCGCACCGCGAGGGTGCGCTGGCACTCGGCGCGACGCGCTGGGAGATGATCCGGCTGGCCGTGCTGCCGTACGGACGGTCCGGTGTGGTCAGCGCGTCGATGCTCGGCCTCGGCCGGGCACTCGGTGAGACCGTTGCCGTCCTGATCATCTTGTCGGTTCCCAACGGCAACGATCCGTGGAACCCGTCGATCTTCGCCGGCGGCGAGACGTTCGCGTCGAAGATCGCCAACAACGCGGCAGAGTTCGACTCACCGGAGAAGACCGGCGCGTACATCGCGGCCGGTCTGGTGCTGTTCGTGGTCACGTTCCTGGTGAACTCCGCGGCCCGGATCATCGTCGACCGCAGCGCCCCCGGGGCGAAACGCCCGCGCCGCAACCGCCGCGCCGGAGCCGCCGAAGGAGCATCGGCATGACCACACTCACCGAGAACAAACCGTCGTACGACGGGAAGGTCCTCGACCTGACCGGGAAGTCCGGCGTCCGCGCTGCCAAGAACACGCTGGCGACCGTGTTGATCGCGCTCGCCTTCGCGGTCGCGATGATCCCGCTGCTGTGGATTCTCGCGACCGTGATCAGCAAGGGCTACCATCTGTTGCTGACCGCGGACTGGTGGACCGAGTCGCAGCGCGGCATCACGGTACGACGGGCCGGCGGCGGCGCGTACCACGCGATCATGGGCACGCTGATCATGGCGTTGATCACCGCGGTGATCGCGGTACCGATCGCCGTCCTCGGCGCGGTCTATCTGGTCGAGTACGGCAAGGGGACCCGTGCCGCACGGGTGGTCAGCTTCATGATCGACATCCTCACCGGGGTTCCGTCGATCGTCGCGGCGTTGTTCGTGTACGCGGTCTGGATCACCGTTTTCGGCTTCAATCGCGTGGGTTTCGCGGTGTCGCTGTCGTTGGTGCTGCTGATGCTTCCGGTTGTACTGCGTTCCACCGAGGAGATGCTGAAACTCGTCCCGGACGAGCTGCGCGAGGCGTCGTACGCGCTCGGCGTACCGAAGTGGAAGACGATCCTGAAGGTGGTCGTGCCGACCGCGTTCGGCGGCATCGTCACCGGCGTGATGCTCGGTCTGGCCCGGGTGATGGGTGAGACCGCACCGCTGCTGATCCTGGTCGGCTACTCCAAGAGCATCAACCTGAACCCGTTCGACGGGTTCATGGCGGCGCTGCCGACGATGATCAACCAGGACCGGACCGAACTGGCGTTGCCGAACGCCGCCGATCGCGTCTGGGCTGCTGCGCTCACGCTGATCCTGCTGGTCCTTGCTCTCAACCTGCTGGCCCGGGTGATCGCCCGGTTCAGCGCTGTCAGGTCGAAATAGTCACGAGAGGTTCTGAGTCGATATGGCGAAGCGCATCGAGGTCAGCGGCCTCAACGTCTACTACGGCAGCTTCAAGGCGGTCGAGGACGTGTCGATGACGATCGAGCCGCGGTCGGTGACCGCGTTCATCGGGCCGTCCGGGTGCGGCAAGTCGACGTTCCTGCGGACGTTGAACCGGATGCACGAGGTGATCCCCGGCGCCCGGGTCGAGGGCAAGGTGATGCTGGACCAGCAGGACCTGTACGGGTCCGGCGTCGACCCGGTGGCGGTCCGCCGAGTGGTCGGCATGGTGTTCCAGCGGCCGAACCCGTTCCCGACCATGTCGATCTTCGACAACGTCGCGTCCGGCCTGAAACTGAACGGCGTCAAGGACCGCAAGAAGCTGACCGATGTCGTCGAGCAGTCACTGCGGAGTGCCAACCTGTGGAACGAGGTGAAGGACCGGCTGGACAAGCCCGGCGCCGGCCTGTCCGGTGGCCAGCAGCAACGACTGTGTATCGCACGGGCGATCGCGGTCGAGCCCGAGGTGATCCTGATGGACGAGCCGTGCTCCGCCCTGGACCCGATCTCGACGCTGGCGATCGAGGATCTGATCGAGAAACTCAAGGATCGCTTCACGGTCGTGATCGTCACGCACAACATGCAGCAGGCGGCGCGGGTCTCGGACCAGACCGCGTTCTTCAACCTGGCCGCGACCGGCAAGCCCGGACGGCTGATCGAGATGGCGCCGACCAAGCAGATCTTCTCGAACCCTTCGGAGCAGGCCACCGAGGACTACATCACCGGCCGTTTCGGCTGATCGACCAGGCCGTGCGGCCACGGCAGCCACGGCAGCCACGGCCGCCGCAGCACCGCGGCGGCCGAAAAGCCTCTATACGCAGAGCGTCCGGGCGAAGTTGACCCGGGCAAGCACATCGCCCACCTGATCCGGCGAGCTGACGCCGATGTTGGTGTTGTGCGATCGGTTGCCGTTCTGCACGGTCACCTGGACGAAGCCGGTGGTCTTGCGCTCCTTGACCAGCAGGAACAACAGACCGAGCAGGCATGCCAGGAAGAAGATGATCCCGAGCACGATCGCCCACGACGGGATCTTCTCCTCGGTCCGGGACATGTCCATCGCCGACCAGTTCGCCCCGCTCGTCGGCAGCACACCCGCCGGCGTGACGATCCGGTGCTGCTCGACGGAGATGTCGCCGATCGTCACCAGGACCGGTCCGGCCGGCAGCGCCTGCGCGGCACCGGGCTGGGTCGGCGGGTACTGCTGGAAATTCCCGCCCACGGGCGGCGGGAACGCGGCGGGCGGCGGCGCGTACTGTCCAGGCTGGCCCTGAGGACCGCCGGGCGGCACCTGTGGGGTCGGCAGATTGCGCGCGGAATCGGCACCCGGGCCGTAGGGGTCGGGCGCGGGCGTGGGAGGGGTCTCGGTCACAGCCAGCACCCTAAGGGTTCCAGGACCGGAGTGGGAGCAAGACCACGAACCTGTGGAAAAGATAGTCTGCGCTGATTCCGCAACCTTCTGCGAAGGGAACCACGGTGAGCACACCAACGCCACCCGGCGACGACCAGAACAACCAAGACGGGCCGCAGGGCACGCCTGGCCAGTCCGGCGGCTACGGTCAGCAGCCGGGGTACGGTCAGCAACCGGGGTACGGCCAGCAGCCGGGCCAGCAACCCGGACAACAGCCCGGCCAGCCCGGGTACGGCCAGCAGCCGGGCGAATACCCCGGCCAGCCCGGCCAGTACGGTCAGCAGCCCGGGTACGGTCAGCAGCCGGGCGCGTACGGGCAGCAGCCCGGGGGCTATGGCCAGCAGCCGGGAGCCTATGGCCAGTACGGCGGGATTCCTGCCGCGCCGCCCAGCAACACTCCGAAGGTGCTGTCGATCATCGGCATCGTCTGCTGGTTCTGCTGCTCTCCGGCAGCGATCGTCCTCGGACTGATTGCGCAGAGCAAGTACCGCGAGCAGAACCAGCCCGACACGCTGGCGAAGGTCGCCTGGATTGGCGGTATCGCCTTCCTGGTGCTGGGCATCATCTCCTACACCACCGGGCTCTACCGGCCTGGACAGTAGCGGGCCGGCCGGGCGGTGACCGCACCGCCCGGCCACCTGCTCCGGTCTACCGACGCCTCAGACGAGGTTTCGCAGGACGCCGAAGACCACCAGCAACACGATCACCGCGTTCAGTAACCGATCCGCCGTCCGCGAGCTCAGCTGCAGCCGCGGCAGCTTGACCAGCCGCAAGGACTCGAGGGCCCAGGCAACCACTTGGTAGCCGACGGCAACGCCGACCAGCGGCCCGAGAACGAAGATCACGGGGTTGAAGTGCCACGCCGCGGCCAAGTCGCCGTGCAGCATGGCCGCTGCCATCCTGGTCGACCCGCAGAGCGGGCAGTCCAGACCAGTCGTGGCGTGCAGGATGCACGGGATACCGATCCGCTCGCCGGACAGCGTGTACACGCCGGCCAGAGCGAATCCGCCGACGCCGACGGCCGTCAGCCCCCAGACACGACGGTCGAGCGGCTGGACCGGACCGGTGGGGCGGAGTACGACGCTCTGCGAGATCGACACGAGACAACGGTAACTCTCGCCAGGTGGGATCCGCAGGTCGTCCTGATCCGTCCGACCACTAGCCTGCACCAAACCCCTCATTGACACAGCAAGAAAGGATCGTCGTGAGCACTCCGACGCCACCACCGGGTTACGGCCCGCAGAACCCCCAGCAGCCGGTTCAGCCCGGTCAGCCGGGGCAGTACGGGCAGCAGCCCGGGTACGGCGCCCAGCCGCAGCCTGGTTACGGGCAGCAGCCCGGATACGGTCAGCAGCCTGGTTACGGTCAACAGCCCGGCTACGGCCAGCCCGGTAACGGTCAGCAGCCGGGGTACGGGCAGCCTGGCGCGTACGGCCAGCAGCCGGGGTACCCGCAGCCAGGCCAGTACGGCCAGCAGCCGGGATACCCGCAACAGTACGGCCAGAACGGCGCGCAGGGCGGCGAACTGGCGTCCTGGCCGCTCCGGGTCGGGGGCTACTTCATCGACGGTGTCATCTGCGGCATCCCGGCCAGCCTCGGCAACGCCCTGACGCAGAACGACGAGAACGTCCCGCTGCTGATCATCGGGCTGATCCTGTCGCTGGTCAGTATCGGCCTGTTCGTCTACAACCGGTGGATCCAGCAGGCCAAGACCGGCCAGACCTGGGGCAAGAAGATCGTCAACATCAAGCTCGTCGGCGCCGACACCGGCCAACCGCTGGGCGTCGGGAAGACGATCGTGCGCGACCTCACGCACATCCTGGACTTCCTCTCGTGCTACATCGGCTTCCTGTGGCCGCTGTGGGACGCGAAGAAGCAGACCTTCGCGGACAAGATCAACAACACCTACGTCGTCAAGGTCTGACGGCGGCCTGGTCGTTCTCCGAGCGCCGTGGCCGCATCCGGCCGCGGCGCTCGGTGCGTTCCCGAGGTTCGCGATACTCGGGCCAGGCAATCAGGAAGGATCCCTCGTGACTACCCCTCCCTCCGGGCCCCACGGGCCGCAGTACGGGCCGCAGCACGGGCCGCAGTACGGGCCGCAGTACGGGCAGCCGATCTACACACCGCCGCCCGGCTACGGCTATGGCTACGGCGGGCAACTCGCGCCGCTGGCGAGCTGGGGTGCGCGGGTCGGCGCCTCGCTCGTCGACGCGTTGGTGAGCGGCATCCCGGCGATGATCGGGTACGCCGTGTTCATCGCGAACGCCCTCTCGCGGTCCGGCAACACGTACCCCGACGACGAACCGGAGCCGTGGGCGATCCTCGCCTTCGTCCTCGGTTTTCTGATCACGCTCGCGCTGGGCCTGTGGAACCGCGTGTTCCGCCAGGGCCGCACCGGGCAGAGTGTGGGCAAGTCGGTGCTCAAGATCCGCCTGGTCGACATGCAGACCGCACAGCCGATCGGCGCCGGACGCGCGTTCCTGCGTGATTTCGTCGCCGGCGTATTCAACAACGCCTGCTTTCTGAACGTGCTGTGGCCGCTGTGGGACGAGCAGCACCAGACCTGGCACGACAAGGTGATCAACACGTACGTCGTGAAGGACGTCGGCGCTGCTGCGTGATGGTCAGCGTGATTTCAGCAGGCCGGCACATGTCACGGCCCACAGCACGCTGGTGAACGTCCCGATGATGAAGCGCTCCGCGACGGCCTGCGGAGTGACCGAGGCGGGCTGATCAGGACTACGGAGTTCCGGATACCTGGCCAGCCCCTTGATCGCCAGCACCACAGCGATCCCCTCCGGCCAGCCCGACACCAGGGCCGCGTAGATCGCCATCCGCTCCAGGGCGCCGATCAGCGCGCCACCACGCAGTACCTCACCGGCCTTCTGCGTCGACTGGGCGCGTGTGCTGCCCTTGTCGGCCAGGGCCATCACAGAGGTCGTCAGCGGCCCGCCACCCGACACGGCCAGCGCTCCGGCCACCAGGAGCAGCACGTTCCACCAGCGCTCGGCCCAGTCGGCCACGCCGTCTCCTACGAGCAGCAGGACGCCGACGGTGCCCAGACAGGCCAGCATGGCGGCGCTGATGACGATCTGGAGGGTGGAGCCCGATTTCGGGATCCAGGCCAGCACGGCGAGGACCAGTGCGACGGCGGCCAGTGACAGGACGAGTGCCGTCACGCAGCAACTCCCCCGGCGAGCAGTTCCGCGGCCAGAACCCGTCCGCGCTGCTCTTCGGTGACTCCCGCGGCCTGCGCGCGTTGTGTCACCGCAGACTGGCTGATCCCCAGTTTCACGCCGATCTCCCGTCTCGTCAGTCCCTCGGCCAGCAGGTCGGCCACGGCCCAGCCGCGCTCGCTGCGGCGGCGCAGTACGGACGCCATCAGCCACAGCACGGTCTCGGCCTGCTCCGCGCTGCGCTTGTCCGCACCGATCACGTTCAGATGGTGCGGGCTGAACTTCGCCCGAGTGACCGCCTCCCGCGCGAAGACGAACGCCTCGCCGCTCCCGGCGCGGGTGCTGCGCGGCAACGGCTCGGTGACCGTACCGACGCCGAGCCCGATGTACCAGCTGTCGGACCGCAGCAGTTCGACGATCACGTCGACGACCGGCCGCGGCTCGGAGAGCACGCCCTGGACCTCGTCGCCGGCGGTCCGCTCGAACTTGCGCAGCAGCCCGGGCCGCCGCGGCCGGCGGTTCAGGGAATTCAGTAGCTCGGGTACGAGATCGCTCGTGCTTCGGCTGCCCCGCTGATCTACCGTGAGAACGAAGACCATCGCCCTGTACCTCCTTCCGGACGCCTTAAGGCTACAGTCTTATTCACACTCAGTGAAGGCCACAACCTGAAGCGGTTCAGCCGATCACTCCCCGTATCCGGCCCGGAGGAGTGCTCCGCCGGGCCGGACGGGACACGGACTCAGTCCGTGATCGGCAGGTACAGCTTCTGGTCGGCGGACTTGAAGGTCTCCGACATCTCCGTGAAGCCGGCTTCGATCGCCTCGGCGGAGGTCAGGCCGCGCTCCTCGGCGTACGCGCGGATGTCGGCGGTGATCCGCATCGAGCAGAACTTCGGCCCGCACATCGAGCAGAAGTGCGCGGTCTTGGCGGGCTCGGCCGGCAGCGTCTGGTCATGGAAGGACCGGGCCGTGTCCGGATCCAGCGAGAGGTTGAACTGGTCCTCCCAGCGGAACTCGAACCGTGCCTTCGACAACGCGTCGTCCCAGGCCTGCGCGCCCGGGTGGCCCTTCGCCAGATCCGCGGCGTGGGCGGCGATCTTGTACGTGATCACGCCCGTCTTCACGTCGTCGCGGTCCGGCAGGCCGAGATGTTCCTTCGGCGTGACGTAGCACAGCATCGCCGTACCCAGCCAGCCGATCTGGGCCGCGCCGATCGCGGACGTGATGTGGTCGTACGCCGGTGCCACATCGGTTGCCAACGGCCCCAAGGTGTAGAACGGCGCCTCGCCGCACAGCTCCTCCTCGAGCCGGACGTTCTCCGCGATCTTGTGCATCGGTACGTGGCCGGGACCCTCGATCATCACCTGGACGTCGTGTTCCCAGGCGACCTTGGTCAGTTCGCCCAGGGTCCGCAGCTCGGCGAACTGCGCCTCGTCGTTGGCGTCGGCAATGGATCCGGGCCGCAGGCCGTCGCCCAGTGAGAACGTCACGTCGTACTCGCGGAGGATCTCGCACAGCTCGGCGAAATGCGTGTACAGGAAGGACTCCTGGTGGTGCGCCAGGCACCACGCGGCCATGATCGACCCACCGCGCGAGACGATCCCGGTGACCCGTCGCGCGGTCAGCGGTACGTACCGCAGCAGGACGCCCGCGTGCACGGTCATGTAGTCCACGCCCTGCTCGCACTGCTCGATCACGGTGTCGCGGTACACCTCCCACGACAGCGCGGCCGGATCGCCCTTCACCTTCTCCAGCGCCTGGTACAGCGGTACCGTCCCGATCGGCACCGGCGAGTTCCGCAGGATCCACTCCCGCGTCTCGTGGATGTTCTTCCCGGTGGACAGGTCCATCACCGTGTCGGCGCCCCAGCGGGTCGCCCAGACGAGCTTCTCGACCTCTTCCTCGATCGAGCTGGTGACGGCGGAGTTGCCGATGTTCGCGTTCACCTTCACCAGGAACTTCTTGCCGATGATCATCGGCTCGCTCTCCGGGTGGTTGCGGTTCGCCGGGATCACGGCCCGGCCGCGCGCCACCTCGGCCCGGACGAACTCCGGATCGAGTCCCTCCCGCTCGGCGACGTACCTCATTTCCTCGGTGATCACGCCGGCCCGGGCGTACCCGAGCTGGGTCCGCGGCTCCCGCCCGGCGATCCACTCGCGCCGCAGCGCGGGCAGACCGGCCTGGACGTCGATCTCCGCGGCCGCGTCGGTGTACGGACCCGACGTGTCGTAGAGGTCGAAGTGCTCGCCGTTGGTCAGCTGCACGCGGCGTGCCGGTACCCGCAGCTCACCGCGATAGATCTTCTCCGAGCCCGAGATCGGGCCCGTGGTGACGGCCGGACGGATCGTACTGACATTCGTCATGTTGCTGCTCCCTACGCCGGAATTACCCGGACAGGTTCGGCGGTCGGCGGCGCCGGCGAACCAGTGTCGATGCACTGGGCCAGCCGCCCTCTCAGCCCACTTCGGCGCGAGCTCCCGCGATCTCCAGTTGTCACCCGACACCCTAGACGAACCTGTAACGTCTAGGGATGCGCGACCTCGTCTATCCGCCGGTCATCGCCTTCGCGAAGACCGCCTTCACGGTGCTGGACCTCAAGATCCGCCGCACCGGGACCGAGCATGTCCCGCGCACCGGCGGTGCGCTGATCGCGATCAACCACATCAGCTACGTGGACTTCATCCTGGCCGGGTACGGCGCCCTGCCCGCGAAGCGGTTGACCCGGTTCATGGCCAAGGAGGTGCTGTTCCGCAACCGCGTCTCCGGGCCGCTGATGCGCGGCATGCATCACATCCCGGTGGATCGGGAGGCCGGCGCCGCGTCGTACCAGCAGGCGATCCGGTACCTGGCCGACGGGGAACTGGTCGGCGTGTTCCCGGAGGCGACGATCAGCCGGCCGTTCGAGCTCAAGGAGTTCAAGACCGGCACGGTCCGGATGGCGGCGGAGGCCGGCGTACCGGTGCTGCCGATGATCCTGTGGGGCACGCAGCGGATGTTCACCAAGGACCACCCGCGCGATTTCACCCGGCACCGGCCGATCTCGATCAGCATCGGCGCGCCGCTGACGGTGACCCGCGACGACGACCCGGCCGAGGCAACGGCGCGACTGCGGTCCACGATGGCCGGGATGCTCGACGAGGCGATCCGCGGGTACCCGGAGCAACCGGCCGGCGCGTGGTGGCTGCCGGCGGCGTACGGCGGCAGCGCGCCGACCCCGGCCGCGGCCGAGCGACTGGACCGCGAGGAAATGGTCCAGCGCGCCGAACGGCGGAAGTCGACGGGCGGAACGGCTTGACCCTGAGGGTGCGGGGACGGTACTAAGGCACTCGTTGACGAAGCAGGAACCTGGGGGGTCCCTGTGCAACGGGTCCGCTCCGGCGGCCCGTGGACACGAACGGGCAGGGAAGGTTTTGTTCGATACACCGGAAGAGCTGCATCTGTTCGACCCGGGGGCGCTGACACCGGCCCCGCACGTGGCCGAGCACATCCCGGATGCCGGCGCGTTCTTCGTCGACTGGGCGACCCGGGGGCTGCCGGAGGACCGGGCCCGCGAAATCGAGTCCGCGGTCAACGGGCGCCGGAACCAGAACGGGTGGTTCCCGCTCGAGACGCTGGACAGCATCGGTCGGAAGGGTTTCTGGCGCGGACCGCTGACCTATCTGGCCCGGATGACGGCCGACGACCCGCGCATCCTGCAGGAATGGGCCACGGACGGCCTCGACGACGGCCGGGTGGAACGGATCGAGGCGACCGTCGACCACCTGCTGCACCAACAAGGCCACGCGGCCGCCGCCACCTGGGCGGTCGCGGTGCGGCCGCGCTCGTACCTGGACGCGGAGGTCCTCGGTGACCGTCTGCTGGCTGCCTGGGAGTACAACCTGGGCTCGATCCGCTCCAAGGATGTGGCGAAGGCCGTCCGCCGCTGGAACCGCTGAGGCCTACTCGAGGACGAGGTGGGCGAGGCCGTAGACCCCGGCCGCGACCACACCGGCGGCGGGGATGGTCAGCACCCACGCCATCACGATGCCCTTGGCGACCCCCCAGCGGACCGCGGACAGCCGCTTGGTGGCGCCGGAGCCCATCACCGCGGACGTGATCGTGTGGGTGGTCGAGACGGGCGCGTGCAGCCCGATGGCCATCACGTACAGCACACCGGCGGCAATCGCCTCGGACGCGAACCCGCGGGCCGGGTCCAGGTGGATGATCCGCCGGCCGAGGGTACGCATGATCCGCCAGCCGCCGGAGTACGTCCCGAGCGAGATCGCCGTCGCGGCGCTCAGCTTGACCCAGATCGGGATGCCGTCGTCCGGGCTCACGTGGCCGGTGGTGAGCAGCGCCAGGAAGATCACGCCCATCGTCTTCTGGGCGTCCTGCAGACCGTGCCCGAGCGCCATCGCGGCCGCCGACAGCGACTGCGCCAGCCGGAAGCCGCGGGTGGTCCGGCCGGGGTTGCTGTTGCGGAAGATCCACAGGATCGCGGTCATCAGCAGGAACGCGCCGAGGAACCCGATCGCGGGCGACAGCACCATCGGGATGACGACCTTGTCGAGGATCCCCGACCAGAGCACCGTGCTGGCCGACGCGAGGCCCGCGCCGACCAGGCCGCCGATCAGCGCGTGCGACGACGAGCTGGGCAGGCCGAAGTACCAGGTGATCAGGTTCCAGGTGATGGCGCCGACCAGCGCGGCCAGCACGATCACCAGGCCGTGCTGCCCGGTGGGCGCGCTGATGATGCCCTTGCCGACGGTGTCGGCCACCTCGGTACCGAGGAAGGCGCCGAGGAAGTTCATCACCGCCGCCATCAGCAGCGCGATCCGCGGCGTCAGCGCCCGCGTCGACACCGAGGTCGCGATCGCGTTGGCGGCGTCGTGGAAGCCGTTGGTGTAGTCGAAGATCAGCGCGATGACGACGACCGCGACGACGAGCGCGAGCTCCACGCTCAGCTCTCCTTGACCGCGATCTGCTCGACCGTGTTGGCGACGTGCTCGAAGGCGTCGATCGCGGCCTCCAGCAGGTCGACCACGGTCTTCAGCTTCATCACCGTCAGGGCTTCGAACTCACCGCTGAACAGCTTGGCGATCAGCCGCCGGTGGACCGCGTCACCGGTGTTCTCCAGCCGGTTGATCTCGATCCAGTACTCGGCCAGATCCTTCATGGTGCGCAGCCGGGGCATCGTCTCGGCGGTCAGCTGGGCGGCGCGCTGGAGGACCTCGATCTGCTCGGCGATCTCCTCCGGCAGCTTCTCCAGGTTGAAGAGGTGGATGGTGTCCACCGCCTCCTCCATGAAGTCCATGACGTCGTCGAGGTCGGACGCCAACCGGTAGATGTCCTCCCGGTCGAACGGGGTGACGAAGGTCGAGTTCACCCGGCGAATGATCGAGTGGGTGGTCTCGTCGGCCGCGTGTTCGGCGTCCTTCATCTGGGCGGCGATCTGATGGCTCGCGGAGAGCCCGGACCCCGCCGTACTGCCGAGCAACTCGGCCAGGATCCTGGATCCTTCCACCAGATGGTTGGCGGACTCGGTGAAAAGGTCGTAGAACGTCGGGTCGTTCGGACGCAGACGTAACGGCACTTCAAGCTCCGGATGAACGAGGGACAAACCGTGAACATGCTAGGGGGAACGGACCGTTGACCTTGCATCCGCCAGGTCAACGTACCGCGTCGGGATGAACTTCGCCGCGAGGCGCCGCACGATTGGTGACCGATCGGTTTCAGCGGGTGATCACGGCGTACAGGTCGAAGAGCCCGACGACGAGCACCAGACCGGCCGCGACGCGCAGTACGCCGTGCCGCGCCAAGGTGTGCACGGCGGCCCCGCCGGCCCGCCGGTAAACGGCGCTCACGGCGGCCCAGCAGCCCAAAGCGAGCACGAGAACGACGATTCCGAGACCGGTCCGGACGTCGGACGAACCGTGGCCGGAGGCAAGCAGCAGGACGCCGTTGGCGATCAGTCCGAGGGCGGTCCGCCGCCAGGCCAGCAGGGTTCGCTCGGGTTGTAGTCCCGGATCGGGTGTGCTCATTCCCACATTCGCCTGATTCGTCAGATTCGTCTGATCTGGACCGGTTCCGGCGTCAACGCCAGAGCGAGAACAGCAGGCCGATCAGGCCGACCACCGCGATCGTTGCCCCCAGCACCAACGGTAGCTTCGTCACCGGGAGTGGCCCGCCGCGACGCATAGCGATCAGATTGAGCTGCCAACGCCGGAAAGCGCCTGCCGTCGTGGCGATCCCGGCGGCCACCAGGATCACACCGATGATCCGCGCCACCAGGCGGTCGGGGCCGAGGTCGAGGAACTGTACCGCGGACAGCCCGCCCGCGTAGCAGGCGAGCGATGTCCGCAGATAGGCCAGATACGTACGTTCGTTGGCGAGCGTGAAGCGGTAGTCCGGCTCCTGCTCGGTCTCGCTCATCAGCAACTCACCAGTCCCTGGTCCTGCTTCAGGGTCAGCACGCGGCGGACGCTGCTCGTCAGTTGCGCGGCGAACTTCGGGTTCTGCTCGGCCTCGGTCACCAGCGCATCGACCATCGTGGCGGTCAGCCCGGGCTTGGCGTTGATGACGATGTCGCCGCCGGCCGCGACGAAGCGGGTCGCACGGTCACCGACCGGCACCGAGGCCACTTCCGCGGCCGCGCCCACGTCGTCGGTGATCACGACGCCGCGCCAGCCCAGATCGCCCCGGACCATGCCCTGAATGACCGTGGGCGAGAACACGGCGCGGTTCTTCGGGTCGATCTTGGTGTACGTCGCGGTCGAGATCATCACCATCGACGTGCCGGCCTCGACGCCCGCCGCGAACGGCTGCAGGTCGGCGTCGCCGCGGACCGTGACGTTGTCGACGACCCCCGCCGAGAAGTCGGTGTTGCCGCGAACCCGCCCGAGTCCGGGGAAGTGCTTCACCGAGGTCGCGATCCCGGCCTTGTTCATGCCTTGGACGAAGGCGCGCACGCCGCGGGCGGCTTCCGCGGGCGTATTGCCGTACTCGCGGTCGAGCTGGCCGATCGGCGCATTGCTCGACTTGAGCGAGTTCGGTACGACGTCGGCGACCGGCGCGAGGTCGACGTTGACGCCGGCCTGCTTCAGCTGACGGCCCCACTGCTGCGCCTGCGCGGTCAGCTTGGAACTCGACCAGCCGCTTTGGACCGTGGCCGCGGGGATGCGGTCGAAGCCTGAGCCTTTGAGGCGCTGGATCTGGCCGCCCTCCTGGTCGGCGGCAATGAACGGGCGGATGCCCTTCACCGTCCCCGCCGAGGTCACCTCCGCGGTCGCGGTCCGGGTGTTCGCGAGGCCGCCGCTGCTGCCGAGCAGGACGACGCTGCCGGACTTCTGCTGCTGTACGACGACACGCTGGGCGGACGTCATACCGCTGGCGTTGATGCCGGTCATGATCAGCTGGGCGGCCTGTTCCCGCAGCGTGAGAGTCTTGAGCTTCTGGTCGACGCAGCTCGCCGTACGGGTCGCAGTGGGCTTGGTGGTCGGCGGTGCCGGCGGTGGCGTGGTGGCCGGCTGCGTGCTCTGGGGAGGCGTGGTCGTCGGTCGGCTGGGTGTGGTCGGTTCCGCGGTCGTGGGGACGGTGGACGACGGCGCGGTACTCGGGCCCGCGGTCGGGGCGCTGCTGTCGGCGCAGCCGGCGACGACCAGGACAGTCAGCGCGATCAGCGCGACCGGGGACCTCATCTCAGTTCCGCTCCCAGGCCGCGCGGTCGACCGTGTCCCCCGAGTGGCGAGCGAGCGTCGCGCACACGTCGTACAGGTTCTCGACCTGCTCGGGCGTGAGCGCGTCGAAGATCGCCCGGCGGACTTCCTCGACATGACCGGGGGCGGTGTCGACCAGCTTCTGCCGGCCGAGGTCGGTGAGGATCGCGACCTGACCGCGACGGTCGGACTCGATGCCCTCGCGTTTCACCCAGCCGTTCTGCTCGAGCCGGTTGACCGCATGCGAGAGGCGGCTCCGCGAGCCCTGGGTGGCGACTGCCAGTTCACTCATCCGCAACCGGTTGTCCGGCGCCTCGGACAGTCGGACAAGGATCTCGTAGTACGTGTGCGGGATTCCGGCGTCGCGCTGCAACTGCTGCTCGATCCGGCTGCTCACCACGCGTTGCGCCGCGATGTACGCGCGCCAGGCGTGACTTTCCTGCTCGTTCAGCCACCGAGGTTCCACCATCCCCGCAGAGTACTTGCTGACCGAGCCGGATCAGCAGTACCGCGGCCGCGCACACCAGCATGCCCACGACGGCGAGCCCACCGATCGTCTCGTGGAACAGCAGGAACGCGAACACCATCGTGGTCGGCGGCACCAGGTACAGCAGCGAACTGATCCGTGTTGCGCCGGAAAGCTTCAGGTTGACCAGGTACAGCCCCCAGCCGCCACCCGTCGCCAGCAGCACCAGCCAGAGGACGGCGCCGTAGAAGCCCGGTTCGCGCGGTACCGACAGCTGTTGCGTCGCCGCAGCGAAGGCGGTGAAGAGGAACGCCGACACGAGACTCTGCACTGCGAGTGCGTCCAGTGAGGTGAGCGACGGCTTCCGGTAGCGATCCAGGCAGGTGCCCGCGACCATGCCGAGCAGACCGCCGAACGGCACCAGGAAGAGCAGGAGCGACCCGTGACCGGCGCCGATGTCGTCGGCCACGACCAGCGCGACGCCGCCGACGCCGATGACCAGGCCCAGCCACTGGCGTGGGCTCACCCGCTCGCCGAGCAGCGGTCCGGCGACGGTCGCGATCAGGATCGGTTGCAGCGAGCCGATGAGAGCGGTGACCCCGGCGCTGATGCCGTGCTCGATTCCGGTGAAGATCAGCCCCAGATAGACGAACTGGGTGAGGACCGCGATCCAGAGTTGGGTGATCAGGTCGCGGCGCGAGATCCGCGGCCTGCGGATCGCCAGCACCACGGCCGAGATCGCCCCGGCGAGCAGGAAGCGCCAAGCCAGCAGGTCGAATGCGTTGGTGTACTCCGTCCCCCAGCGCGCGCCGATGAAGCCGCAACTCCAGAACACGACGAATCCGGTGCCGACGGCCAGCGTCACGGCCTTGCGTTTGGTCATGACATCGACAGTAACCACACCGGTCGGTATACTGTCAGTATGCTCGACCAGCAGGTGAGACTGATCGTCGACCGGCGGGTGCCGCCGGCTCCCCGGCTGACCCCGGCCGGGGAGCGGATCCTGGCGGCCGCGTCGACGTTGTTCTACGAGCAGGGGATCCGGACCGTCGGCGTCGACGCGATCGCCGCGGCCGCGGACGTGACGAAGAAGACGTTGTACGACCGGTTCGGATCGAAGGACCGGCTGATCGCGGCGTACCTCGAGCGGCGGGACCGGGCCTGGCACGCGTTCCTGGACGAGCAATTGGCGCAGCGGCAGCCGGCCACGCCCGAGGAGGTGATCCTCGCGCTGTTCGCCGCGCTGACGGACTGGTTGGCGGGCTCGCGCAACGGGTGCGGGTTCATCAACGCGAGCGTCGAGCTGGCCGCGCCGGACCATCCGGCGATGCCGGTGATCGTCGGGCAGAAGCGGTGGATGCGCGCGGAGTTCGAGGCCCAGGCCAAGGCGGCCGGGTTCGCAGCGACCGGCGAGCTGGCCGATCGGCTGTTGCTGCTCCACGAAGGTGCACTGGTCAGCTACCGGGTGGCCGCGATGACCACGGCTCCGGAGGTCGCGGCCCGGGCGGCCGCCGATCTGCTGGCCGGCTGGCCGCGGGTCTGATCGCTACGTCCGGCTGCGTCGCGTGATCGTGAGACCGACGAGGCGCGAGACCACCATCGCGACGTACCCGAGGCCGGCGAGCTGCTCGAGCATGACCACCGAGCGACCCCAGGACGTGACCGGAATGATGTCGCTCAGACCGGTACTGGACAGTGTGGTGAAGCTGAGGAACAGCAACTCGGTCCAGGTCCGCTGGTTGTCCGCGGCAACGGCCGCGGTGAAGCTGCCGGGGACGAGGACCTGGACGAACCCGTACAGATAGGCGAATCCCCAGGCCACCACGGTGAAGGTGGCGCCGGTCGCGAACAGTTCGTCGACGGTGACTTCGTGGTCGGACAGCATGTATCGGAGCAGGCTGTACGCCGTGTAGAAGTAGAACGCCGCGTGCAACACGCCCGAGATCGCCTCGACCGGATCGGTCGGATTGAACGCGTCGACCAACGACAGCGTCACCGCCGGAACGCCGAGGCAGATGCTGACCCAGGTGAGCCCCGGCGTCGCACGCACCGAGAACACGGCGAGCACGAGCACGAAGATGCCGAGGATCTCGAACGCGACGCGGCCGGAGCGTGACCCCTCCATCGCCGGGTAGACGACCACGCCGAGCAACTGGACGAGGAGCAGGACCGCGGACGGATTCCGCCGTGCGTAGCTCACGACGCCCATCAGGACTCCTCGCGGGACGCGATGATCGCGGCCCGGCGGGCCAGCCGGTGGCTGCGGCGGATTTCAGCTTCGCGCAACCGCCGCCGATCCTCGTCGGTCTCGGGTACGACCTGCGGAACGGTGCGCGGCTTCCCCGCTTCGTCGACCGCCACGAACACCAGGTACGCCGACGCGACGTGAACCTCTGGACCGACCGAGTCCCACCGATCGGCGGTGATCCGTACCCCGACCTCCATCGAACTGCGCCCGGTCCAGTTGACCTGACCGCTGAAGTGCACGACGTCGCCGACGCGTACCGGGACGAGGAACACCATTTCGTCCATCGACGCCGTGACCGCCGGGCCGCCGGAGTGCCGCGCCGCGACCACCCCTGCGACCGAGTCGGCCAGCGTCATGATCACGCCGCCGTGCACGGTGCCGAGCAGGTTCGTCTCGTTCTGCGCGGTGATGTGCGACAGCGACAACCGCGTCTCCGAGGTCGGCCGCGACTGCGGGCTGGTGGTCATGCACGCTCCTTCAACTGTCCGCCTGATCTGCGGCAGCGTATCCCGCCCGCTCGTCCACGGCTGTTGTCCACAGGTGCGGATTCGCGTGTTCCGCGGCGAGTCGATCCTCGTACCTTCTCTGCCGACTAGGAGGTCCGACAATGCCCACCGAAACCACCGAATGTGCCGAGAGCAATGACTTCTCGACCAGCCCGCTGCCGCCGTTGTCGAGCAGACAGGCGGATCGGCTCGTGCACCTTGCGCTGCGTACCGCGGCCGAGCTCGGGCTGTCCGTCTGTTACCGAGGCGGCCCCGCGCTGGTGCCCGCCGACCCGTCCGCCGCCACGCCGGTCCTCGGGCTCAGCAACCTGGCCAGGATCTTGTCCCACTTCGACGAGAACGACTGGCAGTTGGTGATCCAGCAGCATTTCGAGCAGATTCTCGAGCAACTCCGGCAAGGCCAACCGGCCCCGCCGGCCGACCCCGAACGTGAGCTCATCCAACGACTGGTCCCCCGCGACGCGCTGCCGCCGGAGTGGACAGCGGACCGTCCCGACTTCCTGCCCGGTCTGATCTCCGTACCGTCCGCCGAGGCAGGCGGCATCGTGACCATGTATCTCCAGCCCGCTGACCTGGGCCTCGCCTGGCCCGACGCAGAACGCTTCGGCCTCGCCAATCTCCGACGCCTCCGGGACGACGTGGAGTACGTCGAACACGACGACGTACGCCTCGCCGTCGTGACCGGAACACCCTTCGCGGCATCACGCGCACTGGTGCTCGACACCGTGCTCCGTGAGTCTCTGGGCGTGGAGCAGGCGCCACATGGGCTGCTTGCCGCGGTCCCGGCCCGGGACACGCTGCTGCTGCACGTGATCGAGGATCTGACGGTCATCCCAGCGCTCGGGCTGTTGTTGAACGTCGCCGCGCGCTGCCACTCCCGCGAGCCGGGACCGCTGTCCTCGGACGTCTACCTGGTGACGCCCGACCTCACTTGGCATCCCGCCACGACCGTGCTCCCCGACCACACGCCGCTCCGACTTTCCCCCGAGCTCGAGAGCCTCACCAAACTCCTCGCCACCCGGGAGTGACCGATGCTCTGGGCAACTACTGCTGCGTACTCGCCGGAGGTGTGAAATGACCAGGCCAGTCGGCGAAGCGGATCCTCGAGATCGAGCGGACCTCGCCGATCGTCGACCACTCGTCCTTGCCGAGCCGAGCGAGCGGCCGCAGACGCTGGATGTCAGGATGATCGCCGTCCAGCACCGCGGGGTCGATCGCGAGGTTCCGGACCTGTCCGATGACCAGCGTGCAGTCGCCGAGCGGGAGGGTGGTGTGCAGCGTGCACTCCAGCGCCACGGGAGACTCGGCGACCCGCGGTACGGCGACCGTCCGGGACGGTTCCGCGGTCACACCGATCGCCTCGAACTCGGAGATCTCCGGCGGGAAGTTCGTGGCCGACGCGTTGATCTGCTCGTAGCGGCTCTCGGCGGCGAAGTTCACCACGAACTCGCCGGTCGCCTCGACGTTGTTCAAGCTGTCCTTGCGACCTACCGACGTGAACTGCACCATCGGCGGCTGCACCGATGCCACGGTGAAGAACGAGTGCGGCGCCAAGTTCAGCACCCCGTCCGCCGACCGGCTGGACACCCACGCAATCGGCCGCGGCACCACCACCGAGTTCAGCAGCGCATAGAACGCCCGCCGCCCGGCCGCCTCCGGATCCACATCAACACGCACACCCGCAGTACATCAAACCCACTGGCACCACCGGCCGCTGGATGGTCGAATCGACCCCGGCCTGTTCACCGACGAGAGGCTATAACGTGACTGCCCATTCCGACGTCCTGAGCCAGGCTGCCGCTGTAGCGCGGAGGCATGGTGTTGCGCCCGACGATGTCGAGGAGGTTGCAGGTGGCGTGGCCAACCAGGCGTTCGTCCTCGGTGAGTGCCTCTTCCTCCGAATCGCCCGTCCTGGGTACGAGTCCAACCTCTCCAGAGAAGTTCACGTCGTGCCCGCGGCCCGCTCCGTCGGCGTCCGCACACCGCCTGTCGTCGACTACGACACCACCGACGCGCTGATCGGCGCGCCCTACATCGTGACCGAACGCATCCACGGCACCGAACCCACCGACATCCCTGCCGACCTCGCCGAGCAACTTGCGCTCCTCCACCAGCTCCAACTGAAACCTTCTGCAGCCAGTGACTACACCGCGGCCGACCTGGCCGCCCTGGGCGCGCCGCCCGTGGACGATTGGGGTGATCCGTGGCGCACCATCGACGACCTCGCCGACCGCGGCTATGTCGACCTGGCCACCGCCGACTGGCTGACCGCGTGGTTCCACCGGCTCGCCGACCGGTTCGACCGAGGCCGGCCGAAGGTCCTGATCCACGGAGACGTTGCCGCCCACAACCTTCTCGTCAACTCCGACGGCGAGCTGGAAGCGCTGATCGACTGGGGCGACACGGCCTGGGCTCCACGCGCCATGGACTTCGCCAAACTCCCCCTCACGCAGGTAGCCCGTCTCCTCCCCGACTACATCCGCCACGCCAAGTCCCCAGAGATCCCGCTGGGTAGTGCCGGCGAGTCCGAGACAGAGCTGGCCGCCGCCACCCTCTGGTTCCATCTGTCATGGGCCCTCGCCAGACTGCCTGCTCCGCCCTGGCCCGACCAACGCCACTGGACCGCCCCCACCGCCAGCCGCCTTCTGAACATCGTCCACTTCTTCACCACCAACCCACCCCCACCGTGGTCCACGCTGACCTAGCCAGGAGGGCAAGGGCTCGTGCGACAGTTGGTACGAGTTCTGGACCGCCGGCGGCGTGCCCGGTACGCCTGCATGACACCACGCTGGTGAGCATCGAGCCGCGCCTCCTTGACCGAAGGCTCATCGTCCAACTGGGGCGGCCAGGGACAAGCGGGCGGTCGTCGGCGACTGGGTGGTCCGGGACGGGGCCAGCGCACGTTGGTGATCGGGTTCCGCACACGCGGGACCACGGTGCGACCTGGGCATGAACACCACCAGGTCGGCGAACTGGGGTTCCGGACGCGCTGGCGCACGGTGGTGACGGGGCGTGGCGTTGAGTGACGACGACTAACAGGCTGAACTACCTCAGCAGCGCCGGGAGAACGCGGAGCTGTCGATGGCGCGTGAGGTGCGCAGCGTTCAGCGGCCCTCTGGGGCCGAAGGACGCGAGCCCACAACGCCTTGCGGATCGTCATCGAGCGCCGGATATGACCAGCACCGGTTCTGGCAGGTAGCGGCGTGCCGCGCTGTCCCTGCGTGCGCCCGTCGCCCCGCCGGACGACGGCCCCCGCCGGAGACGCTGGTCGGGCCGGGCAGCAACGCGGGCGCGCGGGCTGGCCGGTAGCCGTAGCCGCAGGCACGCCGCCGCGGCGGTTGTCGTTCCGCATGAACTTCATCGCCGCTGACAGGGCCCAGCATGGGCGTCCCGCACGCGCTGGCTGATCGGCACCGCAGCTCGGGCTCGCAGCCGGGTCGCAGCCTGGGTTGAGGAGTACAAACCACGAACTCCGTCACTCCGCGCTCCGCGTGCGTTCCCCCATCGCCTACGGACTCGCCACGGGTGATCGCGGTCGGCCCTGACCCCGGACTCGGAACGAGTTCGTCAGCCGACCAGCGAGAGCCGCCGAGCAAACAATCAACCTCAAGTCTCCGCGGTTGCAGGGTTGCGGGCTTCACCCGTGGCCGTAGCCGGCGGGTTCAAGTGGTCGGTGGAGTCTTGGGCCTGCGCGGGAGGGGGTGGGTACCCCGGTGGTCGACGAGGAACCGGAACCCGTGCGGGCTGGACCATTCGATCCCGCCGCCGGGCAGGCGCCGATTCCGCCATCCGCCGAAGGTTTTGGCGCGGTGGTGGAGCCGTCCTTGCGGGATGAGGTTGTCGACACTGGTCTGCCCAGGCGCCCCGGTCTGGTCCGCGCGCCCGGCGTCCCCGACATGCCCGGTGTCCCCGAGTTGCCCGGCGCGATCCGACCCCGCCGCGCGATCCGACCCCGCCGCGGGATCCGACCCCGCCGTGGGATCCGACCCCGCGGTGCGCTCCGGCTCCGCAGTGCGGCCGGGACGCTCGAGGCGGTCGGAGCGATTCGGCCTTGCGGTGCGGTTGGGGTGTGGGGGTCGGACGGATTCGCCGGTACGGGCCGGCGGGCGTGTCGAAGCGCGCACCGGCCGCGCCGGTGCCGCCAGCCTGGGCAATGGACGCGCCGGGGCCACAGGGCGCACGGGGCCGTCCGGGCGCTCCGGGCTCGCCGGGTGCTCCGGGCTCGCCGGGTGCTCCGGGCTCGCCGGGTGCTCCGGGTGCTCCGGGGTCGTGGTTGGCGGTGGGGCTGGTGGGCAGACGGGTGCCTTGGGTGCGGGCGGTGGTGGCGGTGCCATTGCGGCTGGTGTGGTGTCGGGTGGTCGGCGCGGGGTGTTCGCGTGGTCGTACGGGACGATGTGGTCCTGATCCATCCGCACAGTGGCCTCGGCGCCGCTGAACGGGAACATGTCCACCGGATGCCGCAACCGGACCCGTTCCCGGATCCGGTCCGGAATCTCGTAGCTGTGCACGCTGACCTGGTCGTGCAGGTCGATCACCGGCTTGACCACGAAATGGTCGTGACCGAGCAACTCGGTCAACTGAGTGGCAAGTTGCGGTCCGAGTTCCTCGACGCGCAGCACCCCGGTGCCGGTGGCCAGGGTGTGGTCGGTCAGATGCACATACACGGTGTGCCGGGCCCGCGAACGTGTGCCGGCGCCGAGGCCGGTGCGGTGCGCGTCGCGTTTGATCGCGGCCAGTCGGGCGGCAAGGGTGGCGGCCATGCCGCGCCGGGTGAACGCATCCTCGTCCACCGCGACGCCCTGATCCGCGCCGTGATCCGCGCCGTGATCCGCGCCGTGAGCCGCGCCGTGAGCCGCGCCGTGAGCCGCGCTGTGAGTCGCGCCGGCTTCCGCGTCGTCGTCGGCGTCCCAATCGATGCCCCAGTCGGAGCGGCCAGGCTCCTGGGGTGTGGGCTGGGTGGTGGCGAAGGCGTCGTCGAGCGGGGGCTGCCACAGAGTGTCGGTGGGCGTGGGTTCCCAGCCGTGGGTGTCCATCAGGTGCGCCTCTTCGAGGCGGGCGTGTTCCTCATCGAACGGCTCGGCGATGGCGCGCGTGCCGCCCGCGCCGGACACACCGCACGTGCTCGACGCTCCGCCCGTGCTCGACGCGCCGCCCGTGCTCGACGCTCCGCCCGTGCTCGACGCGCCGCCCGTACTGGACGCGCTGGACGCGCTCGGCGACGTGGCTTCCGCGGCCGGGGCGGCTCCCAGGGCAGTCCCCGGGTCGGCTCCCGGGTCAGTTCCCGGGTCAGTTCCCGGGTCGGCTCCGGTGTCGTTGCCTGCGCCAGCACCGCCAGCACCGGCGGCACCGGCGGTGCCTGCGGTGCCTGCGGTGCCTGCGGTGCCTGCGGTGCCTGCGGTGCCTGTGGGAGTGTGGGTGTCTGTGGGGGTGTGGGCGTCGCTCGCGGTGGGGTTTGCGGCGGCTTGGGTGGTGGCCAGGTGGCGGGCGACCTCGATCAACTGGTGCGCGGCAGCCGGGTCGGCGATCCAGTCGATCGCCTTCGCACGGCGCTGGTTCAGCGAGTCGGTGTCACCCAGCGCCTTCAGGGCTCGGGCGAGGTCGTCGATGGTGGCGTCGAAGCGGATCACCGCGCCGGCGGCGGCGCGGACCCAGATCCGTTTGGTGCCGTCCTCGTCGGACTGCGACACGAACACCCCGCGGGTTTTCGCCGCGGCCTCGGCGGCTGCCTGGGCTTTGGCCGGGTCGGCTTGTGCGATCGCGGCGGTGACGAGCTTCTTCAACGACCACGGTGTGATGGTGTTGATCCGGCCCACGACCCGCCGGTCCACGATCTCGGCGGCCTCCATCGACAGGCTCAGGCAGGCGTGGGCGATCTTGCGGGCCCGCCACGCGATCGCGTCCCCGCCCAGCACCGCGGCCCACACGTGCGGCAGCCGGTGCCGCAACGCGAGCGCTTCGCCGATCAAGGAGGACGCGGCACCACTGGAGATGCCGAGCACGGCGCCCAGCTCGAGCACCGCGAACTCCGCCACCCCCGGACAGCCCTCACCGCCGTACACCTTCAACCGCTCGTTACCCGGCACCGGCAGTTCACCGGCTTCCTGCCACGCGACCACCGAGTTGCGGTCGGCGAACGCCAGCGCCGCGCGCAGGATCCCGACCTCGGCCTGCTCCCGGACCTGGGCGAACTCGGCCGCCGCGGCCAGCAGGTCCGCGGTGTCGAGCTCATCCAGATCACAGTCGAACATGTGTTCTAGTGTAGGTCGCGGGATGGTCACACGCAAACCCATTCGGTAACACGATCCCTTATATACAAGGAGATTCCTCCCCGTGCCCTTCTTCGTGTAACCACACAGACTCGACGCGGGAAAACTTGCGGCAAGCAAGCCCCTGCAACTGCTGACGGCGCCTGGTCGTGTGTTGGTGGTGGTCGACCAGCCGGCCTCGATCGGCGCACTCGCGGTCACCGTCGCCTGCGACCTGGACATCGACGTGGCTAGGCCTTGTCCTGCGGATCGTTGCGGAGCCAGACGATGATGGCGGTGATGGTGAGTTCGGCGCGGTAGTAGGCGGCGCGTTCGGCGTAGCGGGTGGCGAGATTTCGGAACTGTTTGAGCCGGTTGAAGCAGCGTTCGACGGTGTTGCGCTGCGTGTAGCTGTCGGCGTCGAAGGCCGGTGGCCGGCCGCCGTGTGATCCCTTGGTGGCGCGGTAGGCGATCTGGTCGCTGCGTTCGGGGCAGGTGAACCGGATGCCTTTGATGCGGAGGGCTTTCCGGGTCGAGGGGTGGGAGTAGGCCTTGTCGGCGCGCACTTCTTCGGGCCGGGTGCGTGGCCGGCCGGGTCCGGCCCGGCGGATGCTGATGCCGTTCAGCAGCGGCAGCAGTTGCGGGTTGTGGCCGGCCTGCCCGGCAGTGAGGATCGTGCGCATCGGCAGCCCTCGCCCGTCCACGGCGAGGTGGATCTTGCTGCTCAGCCCGCCACGGGACCGGCCGATCGCTTCGCCGTCGACTGCGAGTGCTTCGACCCATTCGGTGGTGCATCCCCCTTTTTCCGGGCGCCAGCGGCATGCTGGTGCGCCCGGACCACGCTGGAGTCCACCGACACGATCCACTCGACCTGTCCGACCGAGTCGTCCTTGACGATCGCCTCGTCGAGGATCCGGTCCCAGGTGCTGTCCGCGGTCCACCTCCGAAGCCGTTCATGGGCGGTCTTCCACGGCCCGTACCGATCCGGCAGATCACGCCAGGGAGCCCCGGTCCGCAACTTCCACAAGATCGCGTTGATCACCTGACGGTGATCCCGCCAACGACCACCACGCCCGCCTGTCGGCGGGAGCAACGGCGCGATCCGGTCCCAGGCACGATCTGTCAGCTCTCCACGACCAACCACACCAGCATCATCCGTAACACCACCCCAACCGATCCGCAGGACACACGCCCTAGTCACGCTGAGGAGGCTGCCTGCTTAGAGTGCGCGGGTGCTTCGCTGGTAGCCGCTCACCTCGCGCAGGTGTGAATCGCCTTGTAAATAAGGACTGTTGGGCCCGGAGCTGACTTGTGTGTGATCGTCTCGTGACCTACACTAGAACACATGTTCGAATCGGATCTGGATGAGCTCGACACCGCGGACCTGCTGTCCGCGGCGGCCGAGTACGCCCAGATCCGTGAACAGGCCGAGGTCGGCATCCTGCGCGCGGCGTTGGCTTTCGCCGACCGGAACGCGGTCCTCGATTGGCAGGAGGCCGGTGAGTTGCCGCTGCCGGGTCGCGAGCGGTTGCGGGTGTACGGGGGTGAGGGGTGTCCTGGGGTGGCGGAGTTCGCGGTGCTCGAGCTGGGTGCGGTGCTGGGGATGTCGAGTGTTGCCGCGTCCTATCTGCTCGGCGAGGCCCTTGCCCTGCGGCATCGGTTGCCGCGGGTGTGGGCGGCGGTGCTGGGTGGGGACGCGGTCGTGTGGCGGGCCCGTAAGATCGCCCATGCCTGTCTGGGCCTGTCCCTGGAGGCGGCCGAGATCGTGGACCGGCGTGTCGCGGGCCGTATCAACACCATCACGCCGGGTGCGTTGAAGAAACTCGTCGCTGCCGCGATCGCACAAGCTGACCCGGCTCGGGCTCAGGCTGACGCGGAGGCGGCGGCGAAGGCGCGTGGGGTGTATGTGTCGCAGTCCGATGAGGCCGGCACGAAGCGCATCTGGGTGCGGGCCGCGGCGGGTGCGGTGATCCGGTTCGACGCCACCATCGATGATCTGGCTCGGGCGTTGAAGGCTTTGGGTGACACCGACTCGCTGAACCAGCGCCGCGCGAAAGCCATCGACTGGATCGCCGACCCCGCCGCCGCCCACCAACTGATCGAAGTCGCCCGCCACCTCGCCACCACCGCTACCGGCACCCCAAACACGACAGATGCCCCAGACACGACAGCCCCGACGGGTGGCCCGGACCCGACCCGTACGCCGGAGGCGACGGGTTCGCCGGACACGACGCCTGCGCGGGATGCGGCGGGTACGCCGGGCACGGCTTCCCCCGATGTGACGGGTACGCCGGACCTGCCGGACGCGCAAGCTACACCCGACGCGGGCGGTACGCCGGACGCAGACGCTGCGGAGCACCCGGCCGCCGCGACGGACCCCGCCGCGAACAACGCCCACACCCACCCAGGCACCAGCACTCCCTCAGATGCCGCCCGCGCTGCCACAGGCAACGCCACCGCAGCCTCCCCGGGGACCGACACGGGAGCCGACACCGGAGCCGACACTGGAGCCGACACTGGAGCCGACACCGGAGCCGCCCCGGGGACCGACACGGGGACCGACACGGGGACCGGCAC
>NZ_JBEZFT010000032.1:0-73209 GCF_040649595.1 Kribbella sp. NPDC048915
CCCTTGTCGGAGATGACCAGTCTTGGAGGACCGGACATCCCTACAAGGGCTGCACCCATCTCACCAGCCGCAACGCCGCAACTTGCGCCACAAACACAATCCCTAACCGAACGGCGTTGCGGTTAACCCATCGTGTTGGCCCGGACGACCGTGTTGGCCCGGGTGACCGTGTTGGCTCGGACGACCCTTTTTGGCTCGGGCGACCATGGTGGTTCGGGCGACCGTGTTGGCCAGGGCGATCTGCCGCGGCCGCGGTACCTCGGCACGAGCCGACGACCACCAGGTCAACGTGGTCACCCCGGTTCCCAGGCCGTCATCCACCACCGCGGCTCCGTCGGCCGCCGTTGTCTGCCAGGTTCGCACCACTGCTGCACGGCGACCGCGGAAAACGCTCCTAGATGATTGATGCACAGCCTGGTCTGGATTCGGTGGTCGTGGTGATGGAACCGGGGACGCTCGGGCGTGTGGCGTGGGTGGCGTGTGGCGTGTGTCAGGTCGACAGGACGTCTCCCGTGCCAGGGGCCACAGCTGAGCGTGAACCAGACACCGAACACACCCGCCCCGCACCACACTAACTGTCGAGCGTGCACACCTTCGGGCCGCGCATCAATCATCTAGGAGGATTTTCCGCGTGACAGTGGAGGATTCTGCCCCGCCATACGGAGAAAACCCTCCTTAGATCCGCTCCAACAGTCCCCGCGACCCGTCATACGTCAGTCAGAAGACCTGAATGTCCCTCGGGTTAGTGGTCAGCCCTTGACCGCACCGGTCAGCACCCCCTTCGCGAAGTGCCGCTGCAGGAACGGGTACACCAGCAGGATCGGCACGATCGAGATCACCAGGATCGCCATCTGGATCGACGCCTGCGGCGGCAGCAACTCGGTGCCGAGTTCGGCGCTGCCCAGCTGGGTGTCGTTGATGACGTACGTCCGCAGTACCAGCTGCAGCGGCCACAGCCGGGAGTCGTTCAGGTACAGCAGCGCGGAGAAGAACGCGTTCCAGTACGCCACCGCGTAGAACAGGCCGATCACCGACAGCGCCGCCTTGGACAGCGGCAGCACGATGTAGGTGAACGTCTTCAGCTCACCCGCGCCGTCGATCCGCGCGCTCTCGGTGATCTCGTTCGGCAGGTTCATGAAGAACGCCCGCAGCACGACCACGTTGAACGCGCTGATCATCGTCGGCACGATCAGCGCCCACAGACTGTCCAGCAGCCCGACACCCTTCACCGTCAAGTACAGCGGGATGATGCCGGGGGAGAACAGCATGCTGAACAGCACGACCAGCAGGATCGGGCGCCCGGCCACGAACCCCGGCCGGGACAGCGCGTAGGCCAGCAGACACGACACGGTCAGACTGAGCAACGTCCCGACGACCGTAACGAACACGCTGACGAACAGTGCCCGCGTCACCACACCGCCGGCGAACAGCGATTCGTACGCCGCGAGGTTGATCGACTCCGGGAACAGGACCAGACCACCGGACTCGTTGATCTGCTTGTTCGGGGCCACGCTGGTCGAGATCACGCCGACGAACGGCACGATCACGACCGCGCAGAAGACCAGCAGCACGATGCCCTTGAAGATCCGCATCGGCCAACTGGGCATCGGGACGCCCTGCACAATCCTCCGGGGCACAATCCTCCGGGGCACGATCTGTCGGCTCATTTCTGGTACACCCCCTGCTCGCCGAAGATGTGGGCGACCTTGTTCGCGGTCAGGACCAGTGCCACGCCGACCAGGCCCTTCACCAGGCCGACCGCGGCCGCGACACCCCAGGCGCCGCCGAGTACGCCGTTGTTGTAGACGTAGGTGTCCAGTACTTCGCTGACGTCACGACCGACCGCCTGCTGCTGCAGGATGATCTGCTCGAATCCGACCGTCAGTGAATCGCCGAGCCGCAGGATGAAGAGCAGGATGATGATCCCGCGCAGTCCGGGCAGGGTGACGTGCCACAGCTGCTTCATCCTCGAAGCGCCGTCGACGCTCGCCGCCTCGTACAGTTGCGAATCGATCTGTGACAGTGCGGCCAGAAACAGAATGGTCGCCCACCCGGTGTCTTTCCAGATGATCTGCGACGTCAGCAGCACGTGGAACAACTCGGAGTTGCCGATGATGTCGATCGTCGCCAGGTCGTGCGACCGTAGGTAGTTGTTCAGCAGACCACTGCCGCCGAGCATCTGCTGGAACAGCGCGACCACGATCACCCAGGACATGAAGTGCGGCAGGTACAGGATGCTCTGCGCGATCCGCTTGATCCGCTCGGAGAACAACGAGTTCAGCAGCAGCGCGAGCAGGATCGGCGCCGGGAACACGAAGACCGCCTGCAGACTGGTCAGAATCAGCGTGTTCTTCAACGCCCGCAGGAAGGCCGGGTCGCCGTTGAAGATCACGCTGAAGTTCGCCCAGCCCGACCAGTCGCTGCCCGCGATCCCGAGGAACGGCTGGTAGTCCTTGAACGCGATCACGTTGCCCAGCAACGGCACGTAGTGGAACGTGATGATCAGCGCGATGCCGGGCAGCGCGAACAGCAGTAGCACGCGGTCCCGCAGCAGCCGCCGGCCGAGGCTCAGCTGCTGCTGCGGGCGCCGGGCGGATCTCTGTAGCATCACTTCCCTGCCGTGTCGGCGAACGCCTGCTCGAGCTCGCCGCGAATCTTCTCGCCGCCCGAGGACAGGAACGTCTTGACGCCGGCCGCCCACTCCGACACCGGCTTCTTGCCCTGCACGATCTGGTTCTCCAGGTCGGTCAGCGCGCCGGTCAGCTGACCCCATTGCTTCGAGGCGGTGTCGGAGTACAGCCCGTACGACGCGTCGTACACGAGTCGCTTCTCGATCGCCGTCTGGATCTTGTGCTGGTTCTGCGGCACATCGGGCCTGCCCGCCCAGTACAGCGCCAGCGTCGAGTCGGAGATGTACTGCAGGCCGATGCCGGTCTCCACCACACCGGCCTTCGTCGGTACCGGGTCGGTGCCTTCGAGCGCGTAGTGCCGGCCGGGCAGTCCGTACTTGCGGAACAGGTACTCCTCGGTCCCGAACGGTGCGGCCATCCAGTTCGCGACCTTGAGCAGCGTCTCGACCGAGTGCTGGCTGTCCTTGCTGAACGCCGTGACGTTGTTGAGCGCGGCACCCATCCACACCTTGCCGTCACCGCCGTCGAAGCCCGGTACGTCGAGCATGTCGACAGCGAAGGCGTCGCCCGCGGTGTTGTCGGCGTAGTACTGGTTCCACGCAACGAAGCTGTCGTAGTCGAAGGATGCGATGCCGCCGTTGAACCACTGCTTGCGCTGCGCCGCCTTTGCGCTGAACGTGTCCGGGTTGACGACGCCCGCGGCAACCATCGAGCGGGCTGCCTCGAGCGCCTCTTCGTTGCCCTGGGCCTCGTACACCGAGGTGAACTTGCCGCCTTCTTCCTTCCACTGGTTGGGCATTCCCAGCATCATTCGCAGGTACGAGGTCGGTACCCGGGTCCAGGCCCAGCGATTCTCCTTCGGTGCGGTCAGCTCCTTGCAGAGATCGAGGAACTCCTGGAAGTTCTTCGGCGCCGGATCCTTGATGCCCTTGGCGGCGAGCAGGTCGGCGCGGTACAGCGGCAGCGACGTACGGGACATCCCGCGGGGCACCGGGACGCCGTAAATCGCGCCGTTGAAGACGCAGCCCTTCCAGTATTCGGCGGGAATGTTCGCGAGGAACGGGTACTGCTTCACCGCGTCGCCGGACAGGTGCTCGGTGAGGTCGGTCGCCTTGGCCTTCAGCAGCCCCGGCACCTGCGGTGTGCCCGGCGGGATGTTCAGGATGTCCGGCAGGTCGCCGCCGGCGATCCGGGTGGCGAACTTGTCCTTGTACTCGTCGTTCGACGCCATGCTGATCTGCAACTCGGAGCCGAGCCGCTTGTTCAGCTCCTGCCAGAACTGGTTCTTGTCCACGGCCGGCGGGATCGCGCCGGGGATGTTGGTCATGAACGTGATCGGCTTGCCGTCACCAGGCGCCTCGGCGATCGCCTTGACCGGATTCGCCGGGTACTTCAGGAAGCCGTCGAGCACGACGTCGGTGCCGGGCAGGTCCGGCGTGATCTCGCCGTAGCGGGTGTACGTGGGCAGCTTCACGGCCGCGTTCGCCGCGGCGGCGTTCTTCTTGTCGGACGCGCACCCCGCCAGCAGCGGCGTACCCGTGACCGCGACAGCGGCGGCAGCCAAACCGCCGCCGAGGAAAGATCTTCTGCTGACCGGCATGAGGCCTCACTTCCATCGGAGGCCCACACCATGACATAGTACGTCCTATGTCATCAAGTGTCGGTGTGCGGGAAATCGCGACGACGCCGGTGTTCGAGCCGGCGGGCAGCGGGTATCACACGTTCCGCATCCCGTCGGTGCTGGCGCGCGGGTCGTCGGTGCTGGCGTTCTGCGAGGGGCGCCTGCACGGAGTCGGCGACGCGGGCGAGATCGAGGTCGTGCTGCGCCGTTCGCTCGACGGCGGCCGCACCTGGCTGCCGCTGCAGGTCGTGTCGGCCGTGCCCGGCAAGACCTGTGGCAACCCGGTGCCGTTGGCCGATCCGGCGAGTGGCGACCTCGTCCTGGTCACGGTGCAGAACGGTGCGGACGCGGTCGAGATGTCGCTTGCCCGAGGCAAGGATCCGGTCGACGGGCGGCGTGTGTTCGTTCAGCGCTCGTCGGACGACGGCGCGACCTGGAGCGAGACGGTTGAGATCACCGCGCAGGTGAAGCCGGACGACTGGGGCTGGTACGCGACCGGCCCGTGCCACGGCATCACGTTGCGCTCCGGGCGTCTCGTCGTACCGGCGAACCACTCGTACGTCCCGTCGGAGCCGGTCGAGGACCTGATCCGGCTGAACGGCGGCCACTGCATCTACAGCGACGACGGCGGCTTCACGTGGGCGCTCGGGTTCGTCGACCGCAACGACGGCGCCGAGATCAACGCGAACGAGACAGCGGTCGCCGAACTGCCCGACGGACGGTTGTACTTCAATGCCCGCAACCACATGGGCACCGGGCCGGCCCGTGTACACGCCTGGTCGTCGGACGGCGGTCAGACGCTCGATGCGCCGTACGCCGGGATTCCGGAGATCACCGCACCGGGTGTGCAGGGCAGCGTGCTCTGTCTGCCCGACGGACGGCTGCTGTTGTCCACCCCCGTGAACCCCACGTCGCGCCGGGAACTGACCGTTTTCGTGAGCACCGACGCCGGCGTGTCATGGCGGCCGGCTCTGGTCGTCCACGAGGCCATGGCCGGGTACTCCGATCTGACGCTGCTGCCGGACGGCTCGGTAGGCATCTTCTACGAGGCCGGTGAGACCTCGTCGTTCGCCACCTTGCGCTTCGCCACATTCACCCTTTGAGGTTGGGAGACCCCTTGACCGCATCCGCCCGTCTGGCCGGCGTCGTACCGCCGCTGGTCACGCCGCTGACCCCCGAGTACGACGTCGACACCGCATCACTGGCCCGGCTGATCCAGTACCAGCTGTCCGGAGGTGTGGACGGGGTGTTCGTGCTCGGCACCTCCGGCGAGGGCACCTTCCTGACCGACGAGCAACGGCAGGTCGTGCTGGAGACGACTGTCGCGGAGGTGGCCGGACAGGTCCCGGTGCTGGCCGGTGTCATCGACACGTCGACCAACCGGGTCGCGGCGCATGTGTCGGCAGCGCTGAAGGCCGGCGTGGACGGGCTGGTCGCCACAGCGCCGTTCTACGCGGCCACGCATCCCGCGGAGATCGAGCGGCACTTCGCGCGGCTGTCGGCGCTGGCCGGCGAGACTCCGGTGTACGCGTACGACATCCCGCCGCGTGCCGGTACCAAGCTGCCTGCGTCGTTGCTGACCTCCCTGTACGAGCAAGGGCTGATCGCCGGGATCAAGGACTCTTCCGGGCAGGACACGTCGCTGCGGGAGCTGGTGCTGTCGCGGCGCGAGAAGCGGCTGGACGGCTTCGCGATCATGACCGGGTCCGAGGTGACGGTGGACTCCGCGCTGGCCTTCGGCGTCGACGGCGTCGTACCTGGGCTGGGCAACGTGGACCCGGCTGGGTACGTGCGGCTGTACAAGGCGGCCGTGGCCGGTGACGCCGACGCGGCGCGGGCGGAGCAGGACCGGCTGTTCCGTCTGTTCGGCATCGTCAACGTCGCGGACCGGTCGCGAATGGGCGCCAGCTCGGCCGCCCTGGGCGCCTTCAAGGCCGGCCTCTACCTGTTGGGCGTCGTCTCCTGCCCACTGACGGCGTACCCGAGCATCCCACTGAACGACACCGAGATCGAGGCGGTCCGGCCGCTTCTGCAGCGGGCGGGATTACACTGAGCGGTCCTAGTTAAGGGAGGCCGGCAGTGACAACGGGTGGGCTCAGCCGGGCACGCGGTGCGGCCGGAAACCAGTCGTTCATCCGGGACGCGATGAAGTCGTACATCCTGGAACGCGGACTGAAGGCGGGCGACCCGCTGCCCAACGAGCAGGAGCTGATGGCGCAGCTGGGTGTCGGCAGGCACCCGCTCCGCGAGGCGATGAAGGCGCTGCAAGCGGTCGGCATCATCGAGATCCGGCACGGGTACGGCACGTACGTCGGCGAGGTGAACCTGCAGTCGCTGGAGGATGGGCTGGCGTTCCGGATGTCGCAGTCGATGGCCGGCGACCTGCGCGACGTGCAGAACGTGCTGGAGGTCCGGCAGGCGATCGAGGTCGGTCTCGCCGACGACGTGGTCGCCTACTTCACCGAGCACGGGTACGACGCGCTGGAGCCGATCGTCGAACGGATGGAGGCGAAGGCCGCCGAGGGTGAGTACTTCCCGGACGAGGACTGGGCCTTCCATCAGGCGCTGTACGAACCGCTCGGCAACGCGCTGGTGATCGACCTGCTGTCGGTGTTCTGGCGGACCTTCGCTCAGGTCGACGCCCGACTCCCTGGCGCCCGCTACTCACCCGCCGACGCCGCCGCCTGGCACCGCGACCTCCTCGCCGCGCTCCAATCCGGCCACCCCGAAACCTACGCCCACTCGATGAAGTCCCACTTCCACGGCATCCACACGCGCCTCGACTCCTGACGGCGTGTGTCACCTTGACAGGACGTGTCGCCTCGCCAACCCGATCGGCCGGCGCCGCTGAGCGTGGCGCCCTCGACCGGGCGAGGACACGTCCTGTCGAGCTGACACACCTGTGGACAACGCGCCGCACGGATCGGCCGATCCGAGGCACCATCCTGGGATGGAATCGGTCAGTACGGTGCTCGGGCGCCTCGGCGGTTGGGCACCCCGCGGCCCACTGATCGCGGCCACCTCGCGCCGCGCCGTCGCGGCCGCGCTGAAGCGCGGTGAGATCGAACGGATCGCGCTGGGGATCTATGCACTCCCAGGTCTTTCGGTCGACGAAGCGGCGGTGCTCGCCTACGACGGGGTCCTGTCGCACATGAGCGCCGCGCAGGCATTCGAGCTGCCGCTGTTGCACGCGCCGGAGAAACCGCACATCACCCTGCCGCCCCACCGGCATCCCCGTCCGGGGCCGCCGGCCGTGTTGCACTGGGCTCCAACGAGCGCAACCGAACGCCGCGACCGCATTACCTCCCTGCAACGGACCGTCGTGGACTGCGCGCGTACGCTGCCGTTCGGCGAGTCGCTCGCCATCGCGGACGCCGCTCTCGCAACCGGTCGGCTCACGCAGGACGAACTGCTCGGGGCGACGGCGGCGCTGCGCGGTTATGGATGCCCGAACGCCGGCCGGGTAGCTGCCGCCGCGAGCGGTCTCTCGGAAAGCTTCCTCGAGTCCGTCCTCCGGTCGCTCTTGATCAGCGCGGGCATCGAAGGCTTCGAACCACAGATGCTGGTCACCTATGGATCGTTCCGCGCCCGCGTGGACCTCGGGCACCGCGTGGCGCTGCTGGCTCTGGAGGCGGAAGGCTTCGCATTCCATGGGTCCCGGCGCGACTTCGCAGCCGACTGCCGGCGCTACGACGAGCTGGTTGCCGCGGGATGGCTCGTGCTCCGGTTCACCTATGAGCAGGTGATCGGCGACCCTGCCTGGGTGGTCGCCACGGTGCGGGCCGCCCTGGACCAGCGCCTGGGCAAGTGAAGCTGTGCACTCTCGACAGGAGGTGTCCCTTGAAGCGGGGTGGGCGGCGCCGGGCTTGAGCGTGCGGCCGGCCCCGCCCTAACGACACGTCCTGTCGAGATGACACGGTGGTCAGGCGAAGAGGTTTTCGGCGTCGACGATGGTGTAGGCGTAGCCCTGTTCGGCGAGGAAGCGCTGGCGGTGGGCGGCGAACTCGGCGTCGATGGTGTCGCGGGCGACGATCGAGTAGAACCGCGCGGTGCGGCCGTCGCCCTTGGGGCGTAGCACCCGGCCGAGGCGCTGGGCCTCTTCCTGGCGCGAGCCGAACGTGCCGGACACCTGGATCGCGACCGACGCCTCGGGCAGGTCGATGGAGAAGTTTGCGACCTTGCTGACCACCAGGCGGGTGATCTCGCCGTTGCGGAACGCCTCGAACAACCGCTGCCGCTCGCGGACCGTCGTCTCGCCCTTGATCACCGGGCACTCGAGGCGCTCGCCGAGCTCGTCCAGTTGGTCGATGTACTGACCGATCACCAGCAGCGGCTCGTCGGCGTGATGCTCCGCGATCCGGCGGACCAGCTTCGACTTTGCCGGTGTCGACGCGGCCAACCGGTACCGGTCCTCTGGCTCGGCGGTCGCGTACACGAACCGCTCGGTCTGCTCCAGGTCCACCCGGACCTCGACGCAGTCCGCGGGCGCGATCCAGCCCTGCGCCTCGATGTCCTTCCACGGCGCGTCGTACCGCTTCGGGCCGATCAGCGAGAACACATCGCCCTCGCGGCCGTCCTCGCGGACCAGCGTCGCGGTCAGCCCGAGCCGGCGCCGGGTCTGCAGGTCGGCGGTCATCCGGAAGATCGGCGCGGGCAGCAGGTGCACCTCGTCGTACACGATCAGGCCCCAGTCGCGGGCGTCGAACAGCTCCAGGTGCGTGTACACACCCTTCCGGCGCGTGGTCATCACCTGGTACGTCGCGATCGTCACCGGGCGGATCTCCTTGCGCGCACCGGAGTACTCGCCGATCTCGTCCTCGGTCAGTGTCGTCCGCCGGAGCAGCTCGTCCTTCCACTGCCGCGCGGACACCGTGTTCGTGACCAGGATCAGCGTGGTCGCGGACGCCTGTGCCATCGCGGCTGCGCCGACGATCGTCTTACCGGCGCCGCAGGGCAGTACGACGACACCGGAGCCGCCGTGCCAGAACGAGTCGGCCGCCTGCGACTGGTACGGACGCAGGTCCCAGCCGTCCTTCACCAGGTCGATCTGGTGCGCCTCACCGTCGACGTACCCGGCCAGGTCCTCCGCGGGCCAGCCGATCTTCAGCAGGGTCTGCTTGAGGTGACCGCGCTCGGACGGGTGCACGACGACGGTGTCGTCGTCTATGCGCGCGCCGATCATCGGCTTCACCTTGTTGCTGCGCAGCACCTCCTCCAGCACCGGGCGGTCCGTCGTGACGAGGACCAGGCCGTGGTGCGGGTGCTTCTCGAGCCGCAGCCGCCCGTAGCGGTCCAGCGTCTCGGCGATGTCGACCAGCAGCGAGTGCGGCACCGGGTAGCGGCTGTAGCGCAGCAGTACGTCGATCACCTGCTCGGCGTCATGTCCCGCGGCGCGCGCGTTCCACAGCCCCAGCGGTGTGAGCCGGTAGGTGTGCACGTGCTCCGGCGCCCGCTCCAGCTCCGCGAACGGCGCGATCGCCTTCCGGCAGTCGTTCGCGTCCGGATGCGCCGTCTCCAACAACAGCGTCTTGTCCGACTGCACGATCAGTGGACCGTCTGTCACCCGCAGCTCCTAACCTCGCCCCGACCCTCCATTGTGCCTCCCCGCCCAAAACCCCCGCGGCCCCGTCGGCTCGCCCACCCGCCGCACGCCCGGAACACGCGGCGGTCGGGGTCGGTCACTCGACGGCTCGGGCGGCGGAGATGCGGTGGAGGGCGTAGGTGCGGGGGTTGTCGGTGGTGTCGTCGTAGGCGGTGAGCCAGCCGTCGGCGACGCGGACCGGTTCGACGATCCTTTCGGACGAGTGGCCGTTGTGGTCGACGTAGGCGATCCACGTGCGGGTGTGGGCCTCGGCCGCGTTGGTGAGCACGGCGATCGTCGCGGCGGGCGCGGTCGGCGTGATGAGGCCGTCGTCGCCGGGGCGTTCGGCGGCGACGCGGTCGCCGGCGCGGACCTTTTCGATGACCGCCTTCACCTGGTCCTCGGTGAGGTCGAACGCGGTCTCGTTGAAGTCCCGGCTGGTACGGCGGCGCGGCGCCTCGCCCCGCTGCGGCGCACCGGTCACATGCAGGGCCCCGTCGAACGTCTCCGCCAGCGGCGCCAAACCGGCGTCCCGCAACCGGCTCAGCACCATGTCCGGCGGTGACGGCGACACGACGACCGTCGGCGCCAACCGGCGGAACCGCACACCGGGCAGGTTCGTGTTGAGCAGTTGTGTCAGCACGTCCTCGTCGTCGCAGCGCAGGTACGTTGAGGCCGTCCCGAGTCGCAGTACGCCGTGCCGTCGCGCCACGTCGTCGATCAAGTACGCCAGGGGCTGCGGCACCGGCGTCCGCGAGTGCTCGGCCAGCCACGCGTGCAGTTGCTCCGCCGTCTTCCCGAGGTCGAATGCGCGCCGTACCGAGCTCTCACTGAACCGGTAGACCCCCGCGCCACCGTCCGACTCCACGTCAGCCATCGCTGACAGCTCGTCCTGCACGGAGCGCACCAACGGACCAGGAGCCACCGCGGTGAGGTCCGCCTGTAGCAGCACCTCGGACACCGGCTCCGGCATCAGCGGGCTGATCGCCTCGGCCAACTCGTCAGCTGTCGGCTCAGCGCCCAGCAACGGCTTGGTGTGCTTGGCCAACGCACCCAAACCGGTCAGCCCGAGCAGCGCGGCCTCCGACACGCTCCACTCGACCAGGTCGTCCCGGAACTGCCCGCCGCGCCGCGGACGATGCCACGCCACCCACGTCACCACGGTCTCCGTTGCGGGCGCCGTACCGGCACCGGCCTCGGCCAGCGCCTGCAACGTCAGCAGGCGAATCTCGGGCGCCAGCAGCCGCTCCAGGTCCGGGGCCAACGCGTTGATCAGCCGCTCGCGTGCAGCCGCGGTACTACCCGTGCTGTCACGTCGGCCAATGAGCCCGATGGCCCGCAGCCCGGTGAACCACGCCATGGCGAGCTGAGCCCAACGATGCGCGAGATCGTGCTCCAGCCAGTCGTCGTACGCACTGGTCGGCAGCCACAGCTCGCTAGTGCCGACCTCGACCGGTGCAACGAGTCCAGCGGCGTACGCCATCTCGAGCACCGCCGCTGCCGTGTGCTCCTCCGCGCCGATCTTTCCGGCCAGACTGCGCAGCTCACGGACGCCGATCCCACCTGTGCGCAGTACGGGCGGCGGCTCGGTCCCCAGCTGCTCCAGCGCTCGATCGACCAGCCGTACCAGGTCCAGCGCCGCACCAGCCGCAGCCCGGTCCGCGATGGTGGCCGACACCTTCTTGCCGTCCAACGGCGGCGGCACCGGGCGTGTCGACGCCAGCACGCGCCCGCCCCGCAGGTGCAGACCGATCTGCCGTGGCAGTACTACGGTGTTCGCGTCCTTGGGTACGACGAGACCGCGCGCGAGCAGGCGCTCCACGGGTGTACGGGCGGACGCGATGGTCACCGGCCGGTCAGCCTTCTCCACCGAACCGGTCGGCGGACCCCAGGTCAGTTTGTCGAGTACGGCGCGCGCGTCCGGACCAGCCTCCTCGATCAGCTTGTCCAGATCGCCGAAGTGCCGTGTTGTCGTCGGACCGAGGCCGGCCGGTGTCGGACCGAGCAGCTCGTGCACCGCGCGGATCGGACGCAGGTCGTCCTCGGTACCCCAGACCAGCGCGAGGTCCATGAGCTCGGTCACCCGGGGCCGGACAACCTCCTCCGGCTGACCGACACCACGGGCCAGCGTCGGCAGGTCCACCGGCTCCGGCAGCGCGGACAGTGACTCCAGCAGGTCCACGCCGAACTCGTCCAGCCGGTTGATCGCCCGCGCCGCCGACGCGTTGCTCGTCGCGCGGGCCGCGAGCTGCCCGGTGTCCGCAGGGATCGGCAGCGCCAGGTCGGGGCGCCGGCGCAGCAGCTCACCGAGCGCGGCGTCGCCCCAGCTCCGCAACGCCTCGGCGAGGGTACGGGGGCGGGTGGGCTCGGTCGTGCTCATCCCTCCAACGGTACGGGATCGGCTCCAAGGTCGGTCAGGACGCGGGCCACCGTCTCGTCCAGCGTGCTGTCCGGCCCGATCACGGTCTGCTGCACACCGTCCAGTACGTCGCGTTCGCGGTACCAGTCCTGCATCATGCCGGCGTCGACACCGGGCAGGTCCCGAGTGCCGTGCCGTACGACGGTCTCCGCGAACGGGATGTCGAAGTAGTAGTGCAGGGTCGTTCCGCGATGGTCGGCGGTGAGCTGCCGGAGCATGTCGCCGTATCGCCCGGCGTCCAGAATGCCCTCGAGCACCACGTCGTACCCGTGATCGAGCGCGTAGCGGACGTTCAGGTCGATGAGCCCGATATTCACGCCGCCCGGTACGTCGTGCTCGCGCAGCAGGATGCGGCGCAGATGATCCTGCTCGACCCACGCCGTACCGCGGCCGAGCCGTTGGCGCAGCGCCCGCGCCGTGGTCGACTTCCCCGAGCCGGAGTTGCCGCGGAGTACGACGAGCCGCGTACTCGGGCTTCCGGTCGCTCCGACGTGGCCGAACCGGTCGCTGTGGTCGATTCTGGTGGTCATCGCGCAGCAGTGAACCAGCCGGACCAGTGCGCGCGCCAGCGACATGTCGAGGAACGCCGGCCGGCTCCGACGTCGCGGACGACAAACCTCGAGCAAGGAGCTTCACGATGGAGAAGGTCACTTCCGCGGACGGTACGACGATCGCGTACGACCGCCTGGGCAGCGGTCACCCGCTGATCCTGGTCGGGGGAGCGCTGTGCGACCGGCACGCGCTGCGCCCGCTGGCCGACGTACTGGCGAAGCACTGCGACGTGATCACCTACGACCGGCGCGGCCGCGGCGATTCCGGCGACACGGCGCCGTACGACGTCGAGCGCGAAGTGGAGGACCTGGCGGCGCTGATCGGTGTTTTCGGCACGACGCCGGCCGTCTACGGGCACTCGTCCGGCGCGGCGCTGACGGCGATCGCGGCGAGCCAGTTGCCGTTCACGCGGGTCGTCCTGCACGAGCCGCCGTACGGACCGGACGACGTGGACCTGGCGGACGACGACAGTGGCGACCGCGTCCTCGAACTGATCCGCGAAGGCCGCAATCGCGAGGCGGTCGAGCTGTTCATGCTGATGACCGGCGTACCGCAGGCCGACGCGCTCGCCGTGGCCGCGCTACCCGGCATCCCGGAGCTCGCGCCGACGCTCGCCTACGACTTCGCCGTGATGGCCCACGAAGCCCCCACGCCGGTCGCAACACTCCGCGCCGTCACACAGCCCACCCTGGTGATCGCCGGGACCGCGACCGCGCCGTTCATGTCCGACGCGGCCCACCGCATTGCCGAGATCCTGCCGAACGCGACCCTCACCGAACTGCCCGACGAACGTCACGTCGTCGAGCCAGAGGTCCTCGCGCCGGTCGTTCAGGCGATGATCTCGACCGACACCCTGTCCGGGTAGAACGCCACGTGCTCGCGGATGTCCGCGACCGCGTCGTACGGCTGCTCGTACGTCCAGACCGCGTTCTCACCGGCAGCGCCGGCCGGCACCAGGCTGTAGTACGACGCGTCGCCCTTGTACGGGCAGTACGTCTGGTGCTCGGTGCGCTCGAGCAGGGTGAAGTTGACGTCCTTGCGCGGGATGTACTGCACCGCCGGGTAGTTCGCCTCCTGCAGCGACAGCGCATCACGGGTGTCCGCGACCACCTGGTCGCCCAGCTTCACCAGTACGCGGTCCGGGTTCTTCGCGATGGTGATCGGGTGGTCCGGGCCAGGAATCTTCACGATCTTGTCCGCCATAACCACCGACAACCGGTGACCGCGCGACGGCATTCCCGGATCAGTCCAGCAGCGTCACTCCCCGGTCAGCTCGACGACCAGGCACGGCCCGCCGTCGAAGGCGCCGCCGTCGATGCCCAGCGCCAGCCCGTCGGCATACAGATGCGGACCGGTGAGGAACTGCGGGTCGATGCCGAGCTGGTCGGCGACGATGCTGTGACCGTGCACGATCCGGCGGCCGCCCAGGTGCTCCAGCAGCACCCGCGCGATCTCCGGACCACTCGGCCCGCGGAACGCGTACCGCGATGTCATCCGGCGCCAGATCTCCCACCACACCTCGATGTCGTCGGAGTGCAGGTCCGCCCGCGCCGCGGAGTTGATCTGGTCGATCGTGTCGCCCCACTCGACGTACTCGGCGGTGTCGGAATGCATCAGCAGCTGGTCGGCGTCCAGCGCGAGCACCGGCCGGTCGAGCAGCCAGGCCACGTCGTCGTCGGTGAGCAGCTCCTGGTCCCGGTCCAGGCCGCCGTTCAGCGCCCAGGAGCGCTCGAAGCTGCGCAGCGTGATGCCGTCGTGCGGGACGTAGGTGTCACCGAACTTGAACATCCCGAGCGCGAGGATCTCGTGGTTGCCGAGCAGCATCCGGACCGCGCCGTCCGGCGCCTGGCCGATCAGGCCGCGGACGTAGCGCAGCACGCCGATCCCGTCCGGGCCGCGGTCGAAGAAGTCACCGAGGAACCACAGCCGCGCGTCCGTGTCCGCCCAGTTGCCGTCGGCATCGGTGAGACCGGCGGCGTGTAGTGCGGCGGTCAGTTTCTCCAGGTGGCCGTGGATGTCGCTCACGGCGTACACCCGGGTCACGTCATCCCCGCAGGGTCAGCACGATCAGTACGACGTTGAGAGCCGTGACGGCGGTGGCTACCAGGCATGCGGCGAGCGTAGTCGCCAGGCGGTTGACGAAGTCACCCATGACGCGCCGTGACGCCGTCAATCTCACCAGCGGCCAGAGCGCGCACGGGATGCCGAAGCTCAGCACCACCTGGGAAACCACCAGCGCCCGGCTCGGGTCGATACCGATGGCGAGAACGAGCAGTGCCGGTACCAGTGTGATCAGCCGCCGCACCGGAAGCGGGACGTGACGCCGCCAGAAGCCGTCCAGGATCACCGAACCGGCGTACGTACCGACAGAGGACGACGCGAAGCCGCTGGCCAGCAGAGCGAGTGCGAACAGCAGTGCGGGGAGCTGGCCGAGCCGCTCGCCGATCGCCAGGTGCGCCGCGTCCAGCGAATCCGCACCTGTGCCCTTCAGGGCAGCCGCAGCCAGCACGACCATCGCCAGGTTGACCGCACCCGCGAGCGCCATGGCGACCGCCACGTCCACCCGGGTGGCCCGGAGTACTCGCGATTTGCCTTTCTCGGAGCGGATCGTCTTCCAATGGCGGTCCGTCACCAGCGCGCCGTGCAACCAGATCGCGTGCGGCATCACGGTCGCGCCGAGCACGCCGGCCGCCAGTACGAGCGACTCGGTGCCGTCCAGCCGCGGCACCATGCCGCCGATCACGCCGCTTGCCGACGGGTCCGACTTCACAGTGGAGACGACGAAGCCGACCAGTACGACGGCGAGCAGCCCGATGATCGCCGCCTCGAACGGACGCTGACCGCGCTTCGACTGATAGATCAGCAGCGCGAACGAGACCACACCGGTGATCACGCCGCCGAGCAGCAGCGGGATGCCGAACAGCAGGTTCAGGGCGATCGCACCACCGACCACCTCGGCCAGGTCGGTCGCGATTGCCACCAGCTCGGCCTGCGCCCACAGCCCGGTCGACGTCGACCGCCGGAACTCGTCCCGGCACAGCTGCGGCAACGTGCGTCCGGTCGCGATGCTCGCCTTGGCCGCCAAGTACTGCACCAGGACGGCCATCAGGTTGGCACCGACGACCACCCAGCACAGCAGGTAGCCGTATGTCGCACCGGCGGCGATGTTGGTGGCGAAGTTACCGGGGTCGACGTACGCGACGGCCGCGACGAACGCCGGCCCGAGCAACAACAGCCCGGATCGGTTGAGTTGCCGCCGCAGCGGCGCCGGTGCGTACATGAGAGAAGTCTCTCTGTCTGAACCGGCCGCGCAACCCCTGTGCTCGTTTTGAGACGCGCGTTACGCCCAGGCGAAGTGCACTTGCAGAGTGACCTCGACGGTGTGATCGCCCGGTACAACGTTGACAGCGGCGTCGAACGCCGCCTTGGACTGCAGGGTCTCCCGGATCGGGAACTGGCTCTGACTCTCGGAGATCGCGGCCACCGGCCCCAGCGTGAAGCCCGCCAGCTCGGCCAGGTGCTGGGCCTTCTCCCTGGCCTGCCGGAACGCCAGCTCGCGCGCCTGCTTCAGCAACTCGGTCTTGTCCTCGATGTCGAACTGCAGCCCGTGCAGCGTGAGGCTGTTGCCGACAGCATCGACAGCCGCGTTGAGCAGAGCTCCGAACCCGGTCAGGTCCTTCGTCTCCACCTGCACCGTGTGCGAGGCGCGGTACGCCGGATCCGTCCCCGGCTCGCGGTACTCCTGGAACACGTTGACCGCGTTGGTCCCCAGCTGACTGTCTTGTACGCCCTGAGCCCGCAGTGCGGCCAGCACCGCCTCGGTCCGCTCCCCGACGGTCCGCACTGCCGCGGCAACGTCCGGCGCCACCTGCTCCACCCCGAACGACACCCGCAACACGTCCGGCGTACTGCTGACCTGACCCGACCCGACAACGCTGACCCCTGTGTCCATAACGGCCAGTCTGGCATCACCTGCGCGTCATCTGGGCATCTCACACTGCAGCATCGACTTCGAGCTGAGGAGACCCCGATGCGCAGACGGCTGCTGACGATCGCCACACTGATCGGTGTGTCGCTCACCGGTTTGACCAGCGCCCAGGCCGGCGGGCGAGATTCCGACGTCACCCGGGGCTTCCAGGCCACGGACCGCGGTACGGCGTGGACGCTGGTGCAGCGCGTGCCGCTGAAGTTTCCGACGTACCACCCGCAAGGCATCGCGCTGGTCGGGGACCTGATCTTCCTGAGCAGCGTCGAGGTGCTCGAGGCGCCGGTGAAGTATCCGGATCCGGTCGACGGGTACGACCGGACGCCCGGGAAGGGGATCGGGCACCTGTTCATCCTCGACCGGCAGGGGAACCTGAAACAGGACATCCGGCTCGGTGAAGGTACGGCGTACCACCCGGGCGGCGTGGACTTCGACGGCAAGGACGTGTGGATTCCGGTCGCGGAGTACCGCCCGAACTCGCGGGCGATCGTCTACACGGTCGACCCGAAGACCTACCGCGTCACCGAGCGGTTCCGGGTGCGGGACCACGTCGGCGGCGTGGTACGCGACCGCACGACCGGGCAGGTCCACGGGGTGAGCTGGGGCTCCCGCACGCTCTACCACTGGACTCCGACCGGCAAGCAGCTCGGCAAGGCCGCCAACGAGTCACACCTGCTCGACTACCAGGACTGCAACTACGCCGACCGCGGCAAGCAACTGTGCGGCGGCGTCACCAGCCTCGCCGGCCCGGGCGGCACGTCGTACGACCTCGGCGGCCTGGCCCTCTTGGACCTGCGCACGAACCGCATCCTGCACGAGATCCCGTTCCCGTACTTCTCACCCACCACCAACCACAGCGCCACCCGCAACCCCGTAGCCCTCGAAACCACCGCCACCACGCTCCGCCTCTACACCGCCCCCGACGACGGCGAAACCCCCGGCGGCACCGAACTCCAGATCTACGAAACCCCCCTCAAACAGGGCTGACCCCGCGCCGCATCCAAGAGCCGCCCGGCCCAGCGTCGTACTACTGTCTCGGCCCACCGGACCGGCTGCTTTCAGCTCTGCCACCGCCTCGGCATGGTTGTCGGACTTCTTCGTCCGTCCCGCGAGAGCCAGGCAGATCGCGTCCTTGGAGTTGATGCCTGAAGTGGCAGCGTTGGATGCGGCCGCGTTGTACAGCTCGAGATCGTTGGTGAGTTCGGCGGCTTCGAGGAACTCTCGGGCCTTGGACAGGTGGGCTCGGGCTTCGTCGAGGGCGGTCATCAAGAGGCCCTCTGCGTGAGGGTTTGGCGCGGGGTGCTGCCGGTGATGGGGACGGCGTCGTGACGTAGCTCGGTGATCAGACGCTCACCTCGTCGGATGACGAGATGCGCGCGAAGTCTGTCGAGCTGCTCGGACTGACATGAGCAGCGCGCCGGCGGCGCCGGTCCCGCCGAGCAGGCAGACCGCCGTCCAGCCGGCCCACTCGTAGAGCGAGGTCGACACGATCGCGCCCAGCCCGCTGCCCGCCGAGTAGAAGATCATGTAGCCGCCGATCAGCCGGCTGCCCGCGTCCGGCCGGTAGATCATGCTCTGGTTGGTGACGTGCATCGCTTGGGTCGAGAGGTCCAGCAGGATCGCCCCGATCGCCAACGCCAGCAGGGTTTTCGGTGTCCACGCGATCACCAGCCAACTGGTTGCCAACAGCACCGATGCGAGCAGTGTGATCTTCGTACCGAGACCGCGGTCGACGAGCTGCCCGGTCGGGCCGGCCGCCAGCGCGCCGGTCGCGCCGATCAACCCGAACAGACCGATCGCGGTGTGCGACAGCCCGCGCTCGGTGAGCGGCAGCGCCATCGAGCTCCACAAGGTACTGAACGACGCGAAGATGAAGAACGCCCGCAACGCAGCGATCCGGAACACCGGCTCCCGCCACAGTCCGGCCGTGCTTTGCAGCAGTTCGCCGTACCGCAGGCCGCCCGACGGCTGCGGCGCCGACCGGGGCAGTACGAGCGTGAACGCGAGGCAGAGCGCGCACAGAACCAGGTAGACGGATCGCCAGCCGGCCAGATCGGTGAGGGTCCCGGAGAAGGTTCGCGCCAGCAGGATGCCGGTGATGATGCCGCTGGTGATGGCACCGACCGTCCGCCCGCGCTCCGCCGGATCACTCAGCGCAGCGCCGTACGCGACCAGGGACTGCGTGACGACGGCCAACCCGCCGACCGCGACGAGGCCGAGGAACAGTACGGCGGCACTCCGGGCCAGTCCGGTCGCGAGCAGTGCGACCGCGAGCAGCACGAACTGCCCCTGGATGAGCCGGCGCCGGTCGAGCAGATCACCCAACGGGACCAGGAAGAACAGGCCGAGCGCGTACCCGAGCTGGGTGACGGTGACGAACAGCCCGACCCGCGCCGGGGCGATGCCGAGGTCCGCGCCGATCGTGACCAGTAGAGGTTGGGCGGCGTACACGGTCGAGACGGCGACACCCGCGGCGACGGCCAGGACCAGTCTGTTTGGTTGCATTTTGCTACCGTAAACGGATTTGGTAGCATGTTGCAACCAGGAGGTGCGGGATGGTCAAACGGACCAGGTTCGACGAGGAGAGCTGCCCGGTCGCGCGGTCGGTGGACGCGGTCGGCGACTGGTGGTCGCTGCTGATCGTCCGGGACGCGTTCGACGGCAGTCGCCGGTTCGGCGAGTTCCAGCGCGGGCTCGGGGTCGCGAAGAACATCCTCAGCACGCGGCTCCGCGCGCTGGTCGACGCCGGAATCCTCGAGCAGGTGCCGGTCGGCGCGCGCCACGAGTACGTGTTGACGCCGAAGGGCGAGGCGCTGTTCCCGGTGATCGTGGCGCTGCGGCAGTGGGGCGAGGCCTATGCGTTCGACCCCGGCGAATCGCGGTCAGAACTACTGGATCGCCGTGATCAGCAGCCACTGCGGCCGCTCGAGATTCGCGCGGCTGACGGCCGCCTGGTGACCGCGGCCGACACGGAGGTCCGTAAACCTGCCTGAGGTCAGCGCTGCTCGAGATGCTTGGCGAAGGCGCGGATGGACGGCGTCTCCTCACCGCGCCGCCACACCAAGGCGAAGGCGGAGTCCGGGTAGCCGGTCAGCGGGATGCTGACGATGTCGGGTCGGTGGTTGCGCGAAGCGGTCGCGCGGCAGACCAGCATGCCGCCCTGGTCGGCGGCGATCAGGGACAGTCCCTCGGAGAAGGTGTGGACCTCCGGGCCGCGGCGGATCAGCGCGCCACGCGGTGTCTGGGTCGGTGCCTGCGCCTGCCGCCAGTACCCCGGAGCCGGCGGCGCGATCGAGATCAAGGTCTGGCCGGCCAGGTCCTCGGCGTCGATCGACGACCGCCCGGCCAGCGCGTGCCGCGAGGAAACGGTGAACGTCTGCGGCTCCTGCGAGAACACCGGACCGACGATCAGATCGTCCTCCGCGATCGGCAGCAGAACGATCGCCGCGTCGATCTCGCGGCGGCGCAGCGTGCCGAACGGATCGTTGAGCGGGAGTTCACAAACGCCGATCACGCAGTTCGGGTTGCGAGCCTGGAAGGCGGACACGGCGTCGAGGATCTGGTCGCTCGCCGACCCCTGGAACCCGACCCGCAGCTTGCCCTTGGCGTTGCCCGCGTAGTCGCGCGCCTCGTCGATCGCCCGCTCCAGCGCGGTGTACGCCGGCCGCAACGACGTGAGGAACTCCTTCCCCAGCGGAGTCAAGGTGACGCGGCGGCTGGTCCGCTCGAACAACGGCCCGCCGATCCGTCGCTCCAGCGCGCGCAGCAGTTGGCTGACCCGGCTCTGCGAGACGTACAGGCGCTCCGCCGTACGGCCGAAGTGCAGCTCGTCGGCCAGCACGAGGAAGGCTTCCAGTTCGCGGATCTCGACAGCCATGACGCCAGCCTGATCGATTAATCCAGCTAATACAACCAGCAGCGGACCGCCGTTGTTCGGGCCCGCGCGCGAGGGTCGACTATGAGCATGACCACGACCTGCGTCGACCAGCCGACCACCCCCACCGTCAGCGCCGGGACCCGCGCCTGGGCGGCGTCCGTCGCGATGGCCGTCACGGTCTTCATCGTCGTCACCGCCGAAATGCTCCCCGTCGGTTTGCTCACCCCGCTCGGCGCCACCCTGCGCGTCAGCGAAGGCACAGCCGGCCTCAGCCTGACCGTTACCGGCCTGGTCTCCGCCTTCGCGGCGCCGGTCCTGCCGCCGCTGCTTGGGTCACTCAACCGCCGGGCCGTCCTGGTCGGCCTGATGTTGCTCCTGGGCCTGTCCGCCTTCGTCGCCGCGACAGCTCCGGTCTTCGCCGTCTATCTCGCGGCCCGCGTTCTGATGGGTGTCTCGATCGGCGGAGTCTGGATGCTCACCATCGGCCTCGCGCCACGCATTGTCCCGGTGCATGCGGCCCGATCGGCAACCTCCCTGATCTTCGCGGGCATCGGAGTCGCCTCCGTGCTGGGCATCCCGGCCGGTGCGTACGTCGGTGAACTCCTCGGCTGGCGCTGGGCGTTCGCCGGCACCGGCCTGCTGGCCATCGCCGCAACCGTTGCCCTGAGCATCCTCTTGCCGAGTCTCGAACCGGAGCGTCCGGTGCGGTTGTCCGACGTACGGGAAGTCCTGCGGATCAAGCAGGTTCGGGCCGGTCTGGTGCTCGTCGTCCTGATCGTGACCGGACACTTCGCGGCCTACACCTACGTCCGCCCGTTGCTCGAACCGCACACCGGTACGGCGTTGATCGGCACGCTCCTGCTGGCGTACGGCGTCGCGGGTGTCATCGGCAACTTCGTCACCGGGGCGCTCCGCCCGTGGCCTGCCCTGGCGGTCATCGCCGGCGGCATCGCAGTCACGTCGTTGGTCATGCCCATCGTTGGCGCCACTGTTGCCGGATCCCTTGTCCTGCTGGTGATCTGGGGCTTCGCGTACGGCGGGACGAGTGTCAGCACGCAGGCGTGGGGACATGCCGCGGCGCCCAGTGCCCCCGAATCGACCTCCGCCGTACTGGTGGGGGTGTACAACGGATCGATCGCACTGGGCGCCTTCACCGGCGGCCAGGTCGTCGACCGGCTCGGGACGACCGCGGTCACCTGGCTCCCCGCGGTCCTCGCGACCGCGGCGTTCGGGGTGCTACTGGCGAACCGCCGCCAGCGCGGCTGAGTCCTCGTCGCCGAAGGTGTCCTCGAGGTGCTCGGGGGAGTAGTCGAGGTCGATCCCGGCCACGTCGGCGCCGACCGCGGACTCGATCGCCCCGAGGCGCCGCGTCGCGCGGTCACCGGCGTACGACATCAGCGCGGTCGGGTCGATCTCCGGCGGCAGTTCGGGGGAGTTGTCCATCGCCCACTGGATCTGGGTCAGCGCATGCGGCAGCAGTTCCTCCATCGTGTCGGTGACAACCTTCCAGTTCGACTCGTCCGCGGCGACGTGCCGGCGGCAGGTGAACGTGCCCCACGCCATGTGCCGCCGCTCGTCGTCACCGATCCGCCGGATCAGCTCCTGCATCCCGGGCAGTACGCCGCGCGACGTGCACAGCAGGTTCCACGCGTGGTACCCGGTCAGGGCGAGCGTCCCCTCGACGACGTGGTTGTACGTCACCGACGCGCGCACCTGGTTCGCCGGTGACGGGTCGTCGGCCAAGGATTTCAGCGCGACCGGCAACGCCTCGTAGAAGATCGCGCGGTACCCGGGGTTGTGCTCGACGTAGCGATGCAGGTCCTCGGTGACGCCGATCGCGTCCAGCCAAAGCCGGAAGACCGCGGTGTGCTTGGCCTCCTCGAAACAGAACTGGGTCAGGTACAGCTCGTCGCCGAACCGGTCCTCGGCGGCCATCGCCTGCAGGAACGGCTGCAAATCCTCGGTCACCGCCTCCTCGCCGGCGATGAACTGCGAGCACAGCATCAACGCGTTGTCCTTGTCGTTGTCGCTCAGCTGCTGCCAGTCCTCGGCGTCCTGACCGAAGTCGATGTCCCGCGGGTTCCAGAACTTGCGGTTGCCCTTGTCGAACAGCCGCAGCGGCAGCGCATCCCAGTTGAAACCGCCGGACCGCAGCGAGTTGAAACCCTGCCGGTGCAGGGGATTCGTGATGGTCATGCGTGCCGCCTCCTGGACTCGACGAGAAAGGGAGCGAGGACGCGAGCCAGCTGCGCCGCCACCTGCGCCGGGGGAGGGCCCGGCGTGACGATGTGGCTGATGACGACGCGCAGCGCGACGTCGACACAGCTGGTCGCGTCCTCCGCGGGAACCTCCGGCCAGTGCTCCCTGACATGGGCATCCAGCCGGAGGTGGGCAAGCTCCAGCACCTGCTGCCCCCGTGTGGTCAGCAGTTGACTGGCCTGGTCCGATCCCGGCTGACTCAGCGCCGCCTTCACCAGCGGGTTCTCCCCGGCCAGTGTGAGCGCCCGCTCGACCGCGGCCCGGAGGCCGTCGATCGGGTCGGAGTGCTCGGCGAGCGCCGCGTTCACGTCCAGCAGGAACCGTTCGGTCTCGCGCGCCGCGAGTGCCTCGACCACGCCCCATTTGTCCCCGAACTCGTTGTAGACGGTCTGTCGGGAGACCCCGGTCCGTTGTGCGACCGCGGCCATCCGCAGACCGTCGTATCCGCCGGCGACGACGGCCTCGTGAGCGGCGTCGAGCAGCTCGTCACGAAGGCGTCGCTTGGTCCGGTCGGCGAACGAGTCCATGCCGACGAGGGTTTACAAAAAGCTCGCTGGTGTCAAGTGTTCGGACAGAGTGGGCTCAATTGTCAAGTGCGGAGAAGTGTGCGGCGTCGCCGGTGCGCGGCGTACTGCGGACGCCGTTGACGCTGACCGGAACGTCGCCGGCGAGCGTGATCCGGTGCAGGCGCCGCGGCTGGTCGTCGTAGTCGGCGACGCCGTAGTGCTGCGTCGCGCGGTTGTCCCAGATCGCCAGGTCGCCCGGCTGCCAGTGCCAGCGCACGGTGTTGTCGAGGTTGGTGATCCGGTTCTGCAGCAGTTGGTACAGCGCGGTCGTCTCGGCGCTGCTCAGTCCGACGAACCGCCGGACGAAGTGGCCGAGGACGAGCGACCGCTCGCCGGTCTCCGGATGTACGCGGACCACCGGGTGCTCGGTCTCGAACCGCTTGGACTCGAACTGCTTGTGGTGCTCCTCGAACTTCACGTCGACACCGCCGATCCGGCCCTCGTCCGCGTGCCCGGCGTAGTCGTACACGTTGCTGTGCACCGCCCACAGCTGGTCCACGAGCGCCTGCAGCGGCAGCGGCAGCTTCGCGTACGCCGACACCGTGTTGGCCCACGTGGTGTTACCGCCGTACGGCGGAAGCGTGACCGCGCGAAGCAGGCTGATCGCGGGAATCCGGTCCACGAACGTGACGTCGGTGTGCCAGCTGTTCGCCTTGCTGTAGTCGGAATCGATCGGCAGTACGTTGGCCGCACCCTCGAGGCTCTTCGAGGTCGGATGCGCGAGTGTCGGCGTCCCGAGCAGCTTCGCGAACGCGAGCTGTCCGGCGTCGTCCAGGTGGCGCTGCTCGCGGAAGAAGATCACCTTGTGGTCGAGCAGCGCCTGCCGGATCGCGGCGACGGTCTCCGGTGCCAGGTCGCCGCCGAGCGCGACGTTGCCGATCACGGCGCCGAGCGCGCCGCCGACCTTGGTGACGGTGATCTCGGCGGCTTGCTGCTGTTCGGTGAGTTGCGCGGTCATCATGACTCCCCACGGTCGGTTAACCTCCATAATCCGATCGATTTACTGGACATAACGCTCGTTTCGAGATGCGAGACCGGCGCTGTCGGTGCGAGCACGTAGGGTTGGGGACGTGTCAACCGCCGCGCTCCAGCCCACTCCTGATACCGCCGACGTTCCGGAGTTGGTGGTCGGATTCGACCTGGACATGACGCTGATCGATTCCCGGCCGGGTATCCAGGCCGTCTGGGACCTGCTGGCCGCCGAGACCGGCGTGCCGATCGACACCGACCTGGTGGTCAGCCGGCTCGGGCCGCCGCTGACCTGGGAGATGGCGAACTGGTTCCCCGCCGACCAGGTCGAGGCGATGGTCGCGCGCTACCGCGAGCACTACCCGTCGCACGCGATCAGCGGCAGCCTGCCGCTGCCCGGCGTCGCCGAGTCGCTGGCGGCGATCCGCGCGCTGCGCGGCCGCACGATGGTCGTCTCGGCGAAGTACACCCCGTCGGTCCGCCTGCACCTGGAGCACCTCGGGCTGGACGTCGACGAGACCGTCGGTGACCTGCACGGCGCCGAGAAGGGGACGGCGCTGCGCGCGCACGCGGCGACCATCTTCGTCGGCGACCACACCGCCGACATCGACGGCGCGCACGCGGCCGGTGCGCTCTCGGTGGCGGTCGCGACCGGTCCGTTCACCGCGGACGAGCTGCGGGCGTACGGCGCCGACGTCGTACTGAACGATCTGACCGAGTTCCCCGCCTGGCTCGACGCGTACGTGCTCGAGCAGCGGCTCGAGGCGCTGATGCGTCGGCTGTCGTCGTACGACAAGATGGTGGTCGCGTTCAGCGGCGGCGCCGATTCGGCGTTCCTGCTCGCGGCCGCCGCCCGCGCGATCGGCCCGGCGAACGTGGTCGCGGCGACCGCGGTGTCGCCGTCGCTGCCGGCCGCGGAGCTGGAGCCGGCCGCCCGGTTCGCGGACCAGATCGGTGTCCGGCACGTCACCCCGCACACGCACGAGATGGAGCGCGAGGGCTACCAGGCGAACTCCGGCGCCCGCTGCTACTTCTGCAAGGCCGAGCTGATCGAGACCCTGCAGCCGATCGCGGACGAGTTCGGCATCACCGCGATCGCGACCGGGACGAACGCCGACGACGCGATCGCCGGCTTCCGCCCGGGGATCCGCGCCGCCTTCGAGCGCGGGGCGCTGACCCCGCTCAAGGACGCCCGGCTGACCAAGGCGCAGATCCGGACCGCCTCGCGCAGCTGGCGCCTGGAGACCTCCGACAAGCCGGCCGCGGCCTGCCTGTCCAGCCGGATCGCGTACGGCATCCGCATCACTCCGCACCTGCTCGCCCGCGTCGACCGCGCGGAGCAGGCGGTCCGTTCGCGGCTCTCGTCGTACGACGTGCAGAACGTCCGCGTCCGCGATCTCGGCGACAGTGCCTCGATCGAGATCGACGCCGTACTGCTCGACCAGGTCGACCACGACGCGCTGGTGAATGCGGTCATGGCCGAAGGGTTCCCGACGGCCACGGTCGACCCGCGCGGGTTCCGTTCCGGCTCGATGAACGAGCGCCTCGCCGAGCCGGACAAATACCGGAACCTGTAGGGGGTGCGGGCGGGCTGCCGGATCAGGTAGTTTCCCGGAGGCGCCGCGGCGCCGGTTCACGTACGCTGGGTTTCCGATCGGGCTGCAAGCTCGGCCGGAAACCCATCGATTGACTCGATTGACGACTGAAGAGGTCCCCGTGCCCGTTGGCAAGGTGAAGTGGTATGACTCCGAAAAGGGGTTCGGATTCCTCAGCAAGGAGGAGGGCGGGGACGTCTACGTCCGCGCCGAGGCTCTGCCGTCGGGCGTGACCACGCTGAAGCCGGGTCAGAAGGTCGAGTTCGGCGTCGTCGAGGGCCGCAAGGGTGAGCAGGCGCTGCAGGTCCGCCTGATCGACCCGCCGCCGTCGGTCGCCAAGGCGCTGCGCCCGAAGCCCGAGGAGATGCAGGTCGTGATCGAGGACCTGATCAAACTCCTCGACCGGATCGGCGAGAACTACCGCCGCGGCCGCCACCCCGACAACAAGTCCGCCCGCCAGGTCGCCACCGTACTGCGCGGCGTAGCCGACAAACTCGACTACTGACCCGGCGCCCCGACATCCCGACCGCCCTCACCCCGGCGCTCGGGCAGCTCCGCTGTCTGCCGTACGGCACAACCCTCCACTTCAGTGGGCAACCCCTCAAGTGGAGGGTTGCCCACTGAAATTTTGGCTGGGCAACCCCCTACTTCGATGGGCATCCCTTGGAGTGGAGGGTTGCCCCATTCGACTGGGGGGTGCCCATTCAGGTGGGGGTTGCCCACTGAAATTTTGGCTGGACAACCCCCTACTTCGATGGGCATCCCCTTGACTGGAGGGTTGCCCATCGAAGTGGAGGGTTTGCCCGTTCGGGGGGCCCGCTGAAGTGGAGGGTTGTCGAGTCAGGGGGTTTGGCGGGTGATGCGGGCTTCGATGCCGTCGAGGACGGTGGTCAGGCCGAAGGTGAATTCTCCTGTGTCGAAGTCGCCGGCGTAGCCCTCGTCGGGAGGTTGCTGCAGGGTGGCGGCGATTCCGGGGAAGCGGTCCGCGGTCGCCAGGTACTTGAGTCGCTCGGTGTACAGCTGGTCGGCGGCGCGGACCGCGGCCGGGTCGGTCAGCATGTTCACGGACAGTTGCGCTGCCCCGCGGACGTAGATGTTCACCAGCAGCATCGCGGACAGCCGTTCCCCCGGCGTGAGCGGCGTACCGTCGAACGCGGCCAGGCCCGCCTCCATCCAGGCCAGCTGGTTCGGTGACAGCGGCGGCTCCTGCACCGGGATCTGCAGGATCCACGGGTGCCGCCGCAGCCCGTCGCGGAACGCCTCTGCCCAGGCGGTGATCTTCCCGCGCCAGTCGTCGGCGGGGTCGAGCGTGGGCGGTACGCCGAACGCGTGCTCGAGCATCACGACGTACAGGTCGTCCTTGGCGTCGACGTACCGGTAGAGCGACATCGTCGTGAAGCCGAGCTCGGCCGCGACCTTGCTCATCGAGACCGCGGGCAGTCCGCCCGTGTCGGCCAGCTTGATCGCGGCGCGCGCGATGTCGCTGATGTGGAACGCCGGCTTCGGCCCGGGGCGGCTGCGGCCCTCGATGCCCCACATCTGCTGCAAGACCCTCGGCAGCTCGCTCTCGTCCATGTCGCGCAGTCTATCTGTTTACAACATAGACAGTCTCGTCGTATGGTCTGTGTACGGCGCACACAGTGTGCGTCATACACAGATCATCGGAGGGGTGTCATGGAGTCGACCGAACGGGCGGGACGCAAGGAGTGGATCGCGCTCGGCGTGCTCGCACTGCCGCTGTTGCTGGTGTCGATGGACGTGTCGGTGCTCTACTTCGCCGTCCCGTTCATCTCCGCGGACCTCGGCGTCAGCGCGACCGAGCAGCTGTGGATCTTCGACATCTACGGGTTCGTGCTGGCCGGGCTGCTGATCACCATGGGTTCGCTCGGTGACCGGATCGGCCGGCGCCGGTTGCTGCTGTTCGGCGCGATCGGATTCGGGCTGGCGTCGGTCGCGGCGGCGTACGCGCAGAGCCCGGAGCAGCTGATCGCGGCCCGTGCGGTGCTCGGGATCGGCGGTGCGACTCTGATGCCGTCGACCCTGGCGCTGATCCGCAACATGTTCCACGACGCGCAGCAGCGCTCGAAGGCGATCGCGTTCTGGAGCGCGGTGATGATGGGCGGGATCACCCTCGGGCCGGTGCTCGGCGGGTTCCTGCTCGAGCACTTCTGGTGGGGCTCGGTGTTCCTGATCAACACCCCGGCGATGCTGCTGCTGGTCGCGCTGGCGCCGGTGCTGCTGCCCGAGTTCAAGGCGGCGCAGCGCGGGCGGTTCGACCTGCTCGGGTCGGTGCTGTCACTGGCCGCCGTACTGCCGCTGATCTGGGGGATCAAGGAGCTCGCGGCGCACGGGCTGTCGATGCTGCCGGTGGCGGCGATCGTGGCCGGACTGGTGTTCGGCGTGCTGTTCATCCAGCGGCAGCGGACCGCGGCGCACCCGATGCTCGACCTGTCGATGTTCCGCAACCGTGCGTTCAGCGGGTCGCTGGCGGCGAACACCATCGGCACCCTGGCGCTGGTCGGCAACGCGGTGTTCCTGACCCAGTACCTGCAGTTGGTGCACGGCCTGAGCCCCTTCCGCGCCGCGCTGTGGTCGCTGGCGCCGTCCGTACTCGTCGGTGGCGCTGCGCCGCTCGCCACCTCGCTGGCCCGAAAGCTGGATCGCGCGTACGTGATCGGTGGCGCGTTCGTGCTGGCAGCGTCGGGGTACGGCGTGCTGACCCAGATCCAGGTGGACTCGTCGCTGGTGGTGCCGCTGGCCGGGGCCGGTCTGCTGGCGGCCGGCCTGGTGATGGTGATGACTCTGGTGACCGAGGCGGTCGTCGGTTCGGTCGCGCCGGAGCGGGCGGGTTCGGCGTCCGCGGTGATGGAGACCTGCGCGGAGTTCGGCGGGGCGCTCGGGATCGCGATCCTGGGCTCGATCGGTACTGCGGTGTACCGCGCCGACGTGCCGTCCGATCTGCCGGCCGATGTCGCGGCGCCCGTCCGTGAGGGGCTGCCCGCGGCGACTGCTGCGGCCGCTCAGCTGCCTGCACACATCGCCGACTCCGTGCTGGCGACCGCGCGGCACGCCTTCACTCACAGCATGAGCGTGGTCGCCCTGGTCGGCGCAGTCCTCCTGCTCACCACCGCGATAGCGGCCACCCTCACCCTCCGCGGCACCAGCCACGCACCGGCACCGGCCGCAGAGCCGGTCGCCGAGGAGGCAGACCTAGTCCCCACCCCGTAAGAACCGAGGCGCCGCCCCACGCTCCCTCAGTCCACGGCGGAGGCAGCGCTCCACCCACACCTCTGGGGCCCGCGGAGGCGGCGCCCCCGGCACACCCCTTGACCCGTTGCGGGTTTGAGGGGTGCGCTGCTGAGTCAGCGCGGTGGGTGGCGGGGGGTGTTGCGGTGGCGGTGGTGGGGATCTGGTCGCTGGTGGTCTTCGGTGGGCTCCTCGGACCAGGCCGGAGGCTCCTCGCCGGAATGTTCGCCGGAATGTTCGGCGGTGTGTTCGTCGTCGTCCGGCTGGCCGCTCCACCAGCGACCGACGGGCTGCTGGGGCGGGGGTTGGCGATCGGTGCGCCACTCCACGGTTGGTTCGTCCTGCGAGGTCGAGCGGCGCTCGCGGTTGGCGCGTTGCTCGGCGACGCTGAGGATCGTGCGCGTCGTGCGCTCCGAGTGCTCGTCACTGCGGTCGTCACTGCGGTCGTCACGGTGGTCATCGCTGTGGTCGGCACGGTGGTCGGCACGGTGGTCGGCAAGGTGGTCGGCGAGATGGTCATCGGCGTGCGGCGCAGGCTTGTGGGGCCTCGATCCCGATGACGGACCGTGCGGACGTGGCCCACCCAGACCGCCTGGCTGCAGCGGCCCCGGCGCGGTCCGGGAACTCGGGCGCATCCGCAGTACGAGGACCACGACGATCAGCAGCACCCCCGCCAGGAATCCGAACCCGAGCCGCGGGATCAGCGGCAGCACGATCCCGCAGCCGCCGCCGAGCACCCACGCCAACTGCAGCACCGTCTCCGACCGCGCGAACACCGACGTCCGCACGGACTCCGGCACGTCCCGCTGGATCATCGCATCCAGCGACAGCTTGCCGAGCGAGCTGCACAACCCGGCCACCAGACCGAGCACGATCAGGATCGGCAACCCGTACAGCACCGCGACCGCCACCGCGACGGTCGCATCGGCGAGCAGTACGACGAGCACGACCGCCTCGGGTTTACGGGCCTTGAGCAACGAACCGAGCAGCGTACCGAGGCTGTTGCCGAGACCGGCCGCCGCGATCACCGCACCGGCCGCGACCGCGCCCTTCACCCCACTGACCGGCTGATCGCGGAGCAGGAACGCCAAGTACATGGTGAGGAACCCGGACACGAACCGCAGTCCCAGGTTGCACCGGATCCCGCGTGCCACCGCGGTGGTGATCGCGCGCCGGCGCGCGTCGCGTCCCGCCGTACCGGTGAGCTCTTCGTCGGCGGGGGAGTCGACCGCGGCCGGCAGCCGGATCGCGAGAATCAGGCCGACGATGTAGACCAGTGCCGCCCAGCGCAGCGACCACTCCGGCCCGATCGCGGCGAACGCACCGGCGATCCCGGCGCCGACGGTCGCGCCCGCGACACCGGCGAGCGAGATCCGTGAGTTCGCGGTGACGAGCGTGATCTGCGGTGGCAGCAGCCGCGGTACGGCGCTCGCGCGCGTCACGCCGTACGCCTTGGAAGCGACCAGGCAGCCGAGCGCCGCCGGATACAGCCAGGCAGAGCCGTTGCCGGCGATCGACGACGCCAGGCTCCAGACCAGGAACGCCCGGGCGCCGAGCGTCACGCCGATCGCCCAGCGGCGGCCGTGCCGGAACCGGTCCAGGAGCGGACCGATGAGCGGCGCCATCAACGCGAACGGCGCCATCGTCAGCAGCAGGAACAGCGCGACCCGGTCGCGCGCCTCACCGCTCGGCACGGTGAAGAACACCGTGCCGGCCAGCGAAACCGCGAACGCCGTGTCACCCGCCGCGTTCACGGCGCCGAGCTCGATCAGCCGTGACAGGCCCGACTCGCCGGCGCCCTGCGCGCTGGTCAGCCCGCGGATCCGGCGGCCGGTCGCCCGGCCGACCTTCCCGCTGACGGCCGCGGCCTTCTTCGAGGCCGAGGCGACACCTTCGGCGCCGACCTTCGAGGCGTGCCCGACCTTCTTGCCCGCCGTACCCATCCGGGCGCGCGCGCCACTGAGCCGCTGACCGGCGGTCTTCGCGCCAGGGTCCGGCTTCGCGCCCGCGCCGGACTTCGGCCGCGCGCCGGACTTCGGCTGCGTGCCGGGCTCCGGCTTCGGGTCGGGAGACTGCATGCAACCATCCTGCCTTGTACCGGGGACAGAGGGCAGGCACGGCGCGGATCAGGGCGCGGATCGGAAGGGTCCGACGGCGGTTCGGGTTCCGGTGCCGGGCGTGCGAGAATGGGCGATTGTGACCCCCGTCAGAACGCCCGAACCGGTCCGTGCCAAGCCCGACGCCGTCTGCGTCGCGGCGGTCGAACCGGCGCGCGAGGCCGCGATCGCCGAAGCCGGCGCCGCGCAGGTCGGGGAGCACCTCGGTCATCTGGTCGAGGGCGAGCGCCTCGTCACGCACTACTTCGCCTCCACCCACCCCGGGTACCGCGGGTGGCGCTGGGCGGTCACGGTCACCCGCGCGGCCCGCGCCAAGCACGTGACGGTCAACGAGGTCGTGATGCTGCCGGGCGACGACGCGGTGGTCGCGCCGGAGTGGGTGCCGTGGTCCGAGCGCGTCCAGCCCGGCGACCTTCGCCCGGGCGACCTGTTCCCGACGCTGCCCGAGGATCCGCGCCTGGAGCCGGGGTTCACCGACACCGACGGTGCGCCGGAGGAGGTGCTCGCCGTGGTCGAGGAGCTCGGGCTCGGCCGTGAGCGCGTGCTCTCGCCGTACGGGCGGGACGACGCCGCCGAGCGCTGGTACGCCGGGGACTTCGGGCCGGCGTCCGCGATCGCACAGGCCGTTCCGTACAAGTGTTTCTCGTGCGGCTACTGGATCCGCCTGGCCGACAGCCTCGGCCGCGCGTTCGGCGTCTGCGCGAACGAGATGGCGCCCGGCGACGCGCACGTGGTCGCCTTCGACTACGGCTGCGGCGCCCACTCCGACGCCACGATCGACCTGCCGGAGGCGCCGACTCCGGAGCACGCCTTCGACACCACGGGCTACGACACCCTCGAACTGGCCGAATCCGAGGACTGATCCGCTGCCCTAGACTCGCCCGCGTGAGTCTCGAATGGGAGCAGGTTGTCGTCCACTCGCTCGACCCGGTGGCCCTCGGCCAGTGGTGGGTCGAAGCCTTGGGCTGGGTGGTCGTCTACACCTCCGACGACGAGTACGAGATCCGGCCGGCGCCGGACCGCGGGCCGAGCATCGACTTCGTCCGGATCAACGAGACCAAGTTGGCCAAGAGCCGGCTGCACCTCGACTTCCGCCCGGACGACCAGGCGGCCGAGGTGGCGCGGCTGGTCGAGCACGGTGCGCAGCGCGTCGACATCGGCCAGGGTGACCAGCCGTGGACCGTGCTCGCCGATCCGGAAGGCAACGAGTTCTGCATCCTCGCCGCCCGCACCGAGTAGTACCGAGCCTGCGTGACCAGCGGTCGATCAGTCCGCTGACTCACCGCGCTTCTCGGCGGCCTGGATCGCGTTCCAGCGGCGCTTGCAGTACCAGAGGCCGATCAGGCCGAGGCCGAACCCGGCCACCGGGACCCACAGCCACCAGTCGAGGCCGTCGGCGTCGAGCCGGCCGCGGAAGAACAGCAGGACGACGAACGCGACCGCCCACACCACGATGCCGGTGATCACGCTCGGGATGCCGGACAGGTCGAGCGGCTTGACCTCGGCGTGCACCAGCTCGCCCCGGGCCAGCTGACTGGTCGGGTCGGTGCGCTTCTTGTCCGTGCGCTGCTTGGCCGGCCCCTGCTCCTGCGTCACGCCACCTACCTTAGCCGCGTCCACCGACACGGTTTCCCGATAGGGCTCGCAACTGCCCGGTAGGACCTGGCACGATGCGGTCATGAGCTCGCCCCAGGCCGACACGGCCCGCTCCGGTTTCGGTCCCCTCGACGCGTTCTTCAAGATCAGCCATCGCGGTTCGACGTTCGGTCGCGAGATCCGTGGCGGGCTGGTCACGTTCTTCACGATGGCCTACATCGTCGTGCTGAACCCGCTCATCATCGGCTCGGTCAAGGACGGCAGCGGCCAGTTCGTCGGCGGCGGCACCGATCAGGCCGCGGCGATCGCCAAGATCGCGGTGGCGACCGCCTTGGTCGCCGGTGTGGTGACGATCCTGATGGGCCTGGTCGCGAACTTCCCGCTGGCCCTGGCCACCGGCCTGGGCCTGAACGCGTTCATCGCGTTCTCGGTCGCCACCAAGATGACCTGGGCCGACGCGATGGGCCTGGTGGTCCTCGAGGGCCTGATCATCCTGGTCCTGGTCCTCACCGGCTTCCGCAGAGCCGTGTTCGAGGCCGTACCACTGCAGTTGAAGGTCGCGATCAGCGTCGGCATCGGCCTGTTCATCGCGTTCATCGGCGTGGTCGACGCAGGCTTCGTACGGCGTCCGGCGGCGCCCAGCGGACCGCCCGTCGAGCTCGGTATCGCGGGCAATCTGCGTGGCTGGCCGGTGCTGGTGTTCGTGGTCGGCCTGCTGCTGATCGTCACGCTGTACGCCCGCAAGGTGAAGGGCGCGATCCTGATCGGCATTCTCGTCTCGACCGTGCTGGCGATCGTGATCGAGGCCGTCGAGAAGATCGGCCCGCGCACCGAGGACAACCCGGGCGGCTGGGGCCTGAGTGTGCCGAAGCTCCCCGAGAAGTGGTTCACCACACCGAACCTGGACACGATCGGCGAGTTCAACCTGTTCGGCTCGTTCGAGAAGATCGGCGTGGTGTCGGCGCTGCTGCTGATCTTCACGCTGATGCTGGCCGACTTCTTCGACACGATGGGCACGATGACCGCGATCGGCGCCGAAGCGGGGCTGAACGACGAGAACGGCATCCCGCCGAACTCGCAGCGGATCCTGATCGTCGACAGTGTCGCCGCGGCCGCCGGCGGCGCCGCATCGGTTTCGAGCAACACGTCGTACATCGAATCCGCCTCGGGTGTCGGTGAGGGCGCGCGGACCGGGCTGGCGAGTGTGGTGACCGGGATCTGCTTCTTGATCTCGATGGTGGTCGCGCCGCTGGTCACGCTGATCCCGTACGAGGCCGCGACGCCGGCGCTGATCCTGGTCGGCTTCCTGATGATGACCCAGGTCAAGGGCATCGACTTCGACGACATCGAGGTCGCGTTCCCGGCGTTCCTGACGATCGTGCTGATGCCGTTCACGTACTCGATCTCGGCCGGTATCGGCGCCGGCTTCGTGTCGTACGTGGTCCTCAAGGCGGTCCGCGGCAAGGCCCGTCAGGTGCACCCGCTGATGTGGGTGGTCTCGGCGCTGTTCGTGATCTACTTCGCGATCGGCCCGTTGACCGACTGGCTGACCTGACGCAGTTCGAGGTAGGCGGCGCGCGCGGTGAACACCGCGCGCAGCTCGTCACCGACCCGGTCGAGGAACTCGGTGCGGTACGTCGCATCCGTCAGCAACGCGATCGAGTAGTACAGCCCGGTGAAGTTCGCGATCCCGACGGCGACCTTCACCATCGAGGCGCTGAGCAGCAGCGGATGGCCGATCAACATCACCTGGTACGACCAGGCGCCCGGTGAGACGGCCCACTGCTCGTAGATCTCCGCGCTGATCGCGAGCATGCCGAAGGCAACGAAGAACAGACCGACGCCGGCGCTGACCACCAGCACCTGCAGCCATTGCCGGATCACCAGGCTGATGCTCACGTTGACCCGCTGGATCCGGCGCAGCGGCGGACCGGACCCCACCTCCTGCTCGATCTCGTCCACCTCGCGCGGCAGCCGGATCAGCAGGAACAGCGTGCTGAGCACGGTGAACGCGATCATCGAGAACACGATGAACTCGACCGGCATCCCGGCGAACACCTGCCACATCTCGGTGTTGACGAACAGCACGAGCGAGAACACCAGCAGCAGCGGCAGCGCGCGCACCAGGCTGGCCACGGACGCCGCCAGCTCACTCGCGAGCCGGCGGATCCCCCACAGTGTGGTCCCGATCAGGCCGTAGCCGACCACGACGTACACGGCGCCGATCAGCAGCAGGTTGCCGGCCGCGACGCCGAAGAACTGCTTGAACTGACCCTCGGTGACGACCGGGAGCAGTGCGGGCAGCAGCACGAACACCGCCAGTTCCGGGATCCCGAAGCGGGTCGGCAACGACCGGAACGGCCGGCCGCGGAACCCGTTCAGCAGGCCGAACCCGACGATCAGCACGACCAGTCCGCCGATCGCGGCGAGCAGGTTCTGCCACCAGTGCCAGTCCAGGGAGGTGGCGCCGAGCATCTCGGCCAGGAACACCAGCACGAGCAGCGGCGCCGCCCGCGTGAAGATGTCGTGCGTCGGCGAGAAGTCCTCGATGAACAGCGGCAGTCCCGCCTGCCGGAACCGCTGCTCGTACCGTTCCAGCTCGGCCGTCGTCCCCATGACCGCGAACTCTAGCGGAGCGGGAATACCATCCGTAGCCAATGGGTTTTAGTTAGCAAAGGTAATGAGTTAAGCTAACGAACATGCCCGAAGTCGTAGCCCAGCAGGTGAAGAGTGACGTCGGGCTGGCGAGCGCGCTGCGGTCGTCCACGCTGCGGTTGTCCCGGCAGATCCGCCGGCAGCGCGAGCCCGGCCACGACCTCACCGCGAACCAGCTCAGCGTGCTCGGCGCGCTGGCCAAGCACGAGGCGATGACGATCGGCGAGCTCGCCGCCCACGAGCAGGTGAAGCCGCCGTCGATGACGCGGATCGTGACGAACATGGCGGAGGCGGGCCTGGTGGTCCGCCGGCCGCATCCGACCGACAAGCGCCAGATCATGGTCGAGCTGACCGCCAAGGCCGACGAGCTGATCCTCGCCAACCGGCGCCGCCGCGACGAGTGGCTGCAGACGAAACTGAAGCAATTGACCCCCGAGGAGCGCGACATCCTGCGCAAGGCAGCACCTGTTCTGGAACGGTTGGCGGCTCGATGAGCCCGACCTTCCGTGCCTTCAAAGTCCGTAACTTCCGTCTCTACGCCGCCGGCGCGATCGTCTCGAACGTCGGCACCTGGATGCAGCGCGTCGCCCAGGACTGGCTGGTCCTGGAGCTGACCCACTCCGGTGCCGCGCTCGGTATCGTCACCGGCCTCCAATTCCTTCCCGCCCTGCTGCTCGGGCCGTACGCCGGTGTGCTGGCCGACCGTTTCCCGAAGCGGCAGCTGCTGACGATGACCCAGATCGCCATGGGTAGCGTCGCGCTGCTCCTCGGCGGACTGACCGTGGCCGGGGTGGTCCAGCCCTGGCACGTCTACCTGCTCGCACTCGTTTTCGGCATCGGCACGGCGTTCGACGCCCCGGCCCGGCAGGCCTTCGTGGTCGAGATGGTCGGCAAGGACGAGCTCGCCAACGCCGTCGGACTGAACTCGGCGTCCTTCAACGCCGCGCGGCTGCTCGGCCCAGGCCTCGCCGGGGTGCTGATCAACTTCATCGGCACCGGTCCGGTGATCATGATCAACGGCATCACCTATGTGGCGGTGATCGTGTCGCTGCGGATGATGCGCGTCTCCGAGCTGCACACGCCGAAGCCGGCCACCCGTGAGAAGGGCATGATCCGCGACGGCATGCGCTACCTGTGGCGCCGGCCCGACCTGATGATGGTGCTGGTCGCGGTGTTCTTCGCCGGGACCTTCGGGCTGAACTTCCAGATGACGTCGGCGCTGATGGCGACCGAGGCGTTCCACAAGGGCGCGGGGGAGTACGGCATCCTCGGCTCGATCCTCGCGATCGGGTCGCTGTCCGGTGCGCTGCTCGCGGCCCGCCGGGTGCGGATCCGGGCGCGGCTGGTGATCGGCGCGGCGATCGCGTTCGGCATCGCCGAGGTGATCAGCGCGCTGATGCCGTCGTACCTGACGTTCGCGCTGGTACTGCCGATCGTCGGCCTGACGTCGCTGACCATGCTGACGTCGGCGAACGCGACCATGCAGCTGAGCATCGAGCCGACCATGCGCGGCCGGGTGATGGCGCTGTACATGACCGTGCTGATGGGTGGGACGCCGATCGGTGGCCCGTTCATCGGCTGGATCGGCGAGGTGCTGGGTGCCCGCTGGTCGCTGATCGTCGGCGGCGGGCTGACCGTGCTCGGCGCGGTCGGCTCGGTGCTGTACTTCTCCCGCCGGCGCGGCCTCGCGATCCGCCCGCGGCTGCTCCCGCGCCCGCACCTCGAGGTGCTGCCGCAGACCGAGCTGCTCGGCGAGAAGGCGGTCCTCGAGGCCGCTGAAGCACCCAACCGCACCTCCAGGTATGCAGAACCCGCCTGACGACGGCCGACACGCCGTCCGAAAGGGACTTCTGCCTACCTGGAGCTCCGCGTTTGCCCGTCAGCGTCACAATGGGGTGTGACTCATTACGACCTCGTGGTCATCGGGACCGGCTCCGGTAACACCATCGTCAACCGGCGGTTCGCCGACTGGAAGGTGGCGCTGGTCGAGCGCGGCACGTTCGGCGGTACCTGCCTGAACGTCGGCTGTATCCCGACCAAGATGTTCGTGCACGCGGCCGACGTCGCGGCGACACCGTCGGTGAGCGCGCGGTACGGCGTCGACGAGGAACTGATCGGCGTCCGCTGGACCGACGTGCGGGACCGGATCTTCGGCCGGATCGACCCGATCGCGGTCGGCGGCTCCGAGTACCGGCACCACGACCCGGACAACGCCAACGTCACCGTGTACGACGGGACCGGGCGGTTCACCGGCCGGAAGGAACTGACGGTCGACAACAAGGACGGGTCGACGAGCGTGTTCAGCGCGGACCGGTTCGTGCTCGCGACCGGCAGCCGGCCGATCGTGCCGCCGATCCCCGGCCTCGAGGAGACCGGGTTCCACACCTCGAACACGATCATGCGGCTCGAGCAGCTGCCGCGCCGGCTGGCGATCATCGGCAGCGGTTTCGTGGCGGCCGAGTTCGCGCACGTGTTCGCGTCGTTCGGGGTCGAGGTGACGGTCGTGGCCAGGTCGAGCACCTTGCTGCGCACCGAGGACGCCGAGATCGCCGCGCGCTACACCGAGATCGCGCAGGACAAGTACGACGTTCGGCTCAACCACGAAACGATCCGCGTCGCCCGCCGCGACGACGGGTCGATCGCGCTCACGATGCTGCACCCGGCCGGCGCCGACGAGCTCGTGGTCGACGAACTGCTGGTCGCCGTCGGCCGCGAACCGAACTCGGACCTGCTGAACCTGGACGCGACCGGCGTCGAGGTGGACCACGAGGGCCGCGTGGTCGTGGACGCGTACCAGCAGACCACCGTCGACGGGATCTATGCGCTCGGCGACGTGACGAACCCGCACCAGCTCAAGCACGTGGCGAACCACGAGGCCCGCGTGGTCAAGCACAACCTGCTGAACCCGGACGACCGGATCGAGGCGGACCACCGGTTCGTCCCGCACGCGGTGTTCAGCGCGCCGCAGATCGCCTCGGTCGGTCTCACCGAGGAGCAGGCGAAGGAGCGCGGGATCTCCTACGTCTCGGCCGTTCAGCGGTACGCCGACATCGCGTACGGCTGGGCGATGGAGGACACCACCGGTTTCGCCAAGGTGCTCGCCGATCGTGACACCGGCCAGATCATCGGCTGCCACATCATCGGCCCGCAGGCGCCGACCGTGATCCAGCCGGTGGTCCAGGCGATGAGCTTCGGCCTGGATGCGTACTCGATGGCCCGCGACCAGTACTGGATCCACCCGGCGATGCCCGAGCTGATCGAGAACGCCTTGCTCAAGCTGGAGCTACGGCCGAAAGGCTGAGATCACGTCGGCCGCCGCATCGAGCGTGCCGAGGTCGGGCAGGCTGATCATCACCTCGGCCACGCCGGCCTCGGACAGTTCGCGGAACCGGCCGATCTGATCGTCGACGGTGCCCGCGTTCACGGCCGCGGCGTACTTCGCCGGGTTGACGTTCCGCGGTCGCAACCGCTGGACGAGCTCGTCGAGTTGGCGGGCGTCCTTGCCGATCAGGGTCGTCGACAGATGCGTCAGCTCGATCGGCCGGTCTCCGAGCTGGGCGGTGGCCTTGCGGACCGCGACGACATCACCGAAGACGTTTACCGCGTCGGCGTACCGCCCGGCCAGTCGCAGCGTCCGCGGTCCACTCCCGCCGACAAGGAGCGGCAGGCGGTCCTGCAACGGCCTTGGATAACAGGTGGTGTCCGGTACGTCGAGGACCTTGCCCCGGAACGGTTTGTTACCCGGACCCCACAAAATCGGCAGCAACCGCAAGGCATCCTCGAGCAGGGCGTACCGCTCGCCGACCGGTGGGAACGTCCAGCCGTACGCCTTGTGCTCCGCCTCGAACCATGCGAGCCCGACACCACAGACAGCGCGCCCGCCGCTGAGTACGTCGAGTGTCGCCGCGATCTTTCCGAGATGCGCCACGTTGCGGTAGGTGATGCCCGAGACCAACGTGCCCAGCCGGACCCGGGAGGTGCAGGCCGCGAGATACCCGAGCGTCGTCCAGCTCTCCAGGAAGTCGTCCCACGCGCGGCCCACCTGCGGGATCTGGCGGAAGTGGTCCATCACGTAGATGGCGTCGAACCCCGCGGCCTCGGCGCGCTGCGCCACCTCGCGCACCCAGGCGGCGAGACCGGCGCGGCCACCGGGATAGCTGCTGACCTGCAGTCCGAACCGCAACCCCACCGGCGCTTCGGATTGCCGGGTCTGCGCCGCGGCCGATTCGACGAAGACGTCCGGTACGACGCGTGCGGCGGTCGGCTGCAGGACATCGTCGTACCCCTCGTCCGGAAGCTTCTTCTGCACCGACGTCCAGATCCGGAGTTGGTTGGTCAGAGCGTCCGCGGGGATGCGTTTGGGGCGTTCACGGTTCCGGCGCCGGCATTCGTCCGCGGGCGTGTCGAAGGCCACCGCGACACACGCCATCCCCGCCTCGCGCGCCAGCCCGAGCCACCGCATCCGCCTGTCCCGGTCCAGTCCGAGCGTGTCGATCACCGTCGTCAGTCGCCGCCCGATGCGTTGCCGTACGACCTCTTCCAGCAGCGCGAACGCATCCGAACTGGCGGTGATGTCGTCCTCCCCGGCACCCACCAACGCCCGCAACCGATCACTCGACACGATCAGCTCGGGCGCGAACTGCGCGGCCGCCCAGGTCGACTTTCCGGACGCACCGGGGCCGACGAGCACAACCACACAAGGTGACGGCAGCTTGAGTTCGGCCACAAAAGCAGTTTCCACCACCGTTAGGCTTTTCGGATGCGATTGTTCGTGGCCGTCGTGCCACCTCTCGAAGTAGTGGAGGATCTGAGCGAGTTCGTCGAGCCGCGCCGGGAGCATCCGGACGACGTCATCCGGTGGGCCCGGGACGAGCACTGGCACATCACGCTGGCGTTCCTCGGCGACGTACCGGACTGGAAGACCGAGGAGCTCGAGGAGCGGCTGGAGCGGGCCGCCAAACGGCAGAAGCCGTTCGAGTTGCAGCTCGACGGAGCGGGCGCGTTCCCCGGAGTACCGGACGCCCGGGTGCTGTACGTCGGGGTGCGCGATGAGACCGAATCGCTCCGGCACCTCTCGATGACCACCCGTGCCGCCGCGAACCGCGCCGGCGTCACAGTCGAGGGCCGGAAGTTCACCCCGCACGTGACAGTCGCGCGCCTGCGCCGACCGGTCGATGTCACCCGCTGGGTGCGCATCTTCGACGGCTACCGGAGCCCTACGTGGCGGGCCGGAAGCGTGCAGTTGATCGAGTCCCGATTGGGCGCGGGCCCGGGCAACAGTTCGGCGTACATCACAGTAGGCGAATGGGATTTCTTAGGTTAACCTCAGCAAGGTTAGCCGTACCTAAGCCGAGAGAGTCCCCGCCATGCTCGCGAACTACCTGATCGGACTCCGTGAAGGGCTCGAGGCGTCGCTGGTGATCAGCATCCTCGCCACCTTCCTGGTCAAATCCGGCCATCGCGATCGGCTCAAACTGGTCTGGATCGGTGTCGGCGCGGCGCTCGCCGTGGCCGTCGCCGCCTGGGGCCTGCTCCAGTTCGTCACCGCGCTGACCGCGAGGTCGTTCACCGCCCAGGAGACCATCGGCGGCGTGATGTCGATCCTCGCGGTCGGCTTCGTCACCTGGATGATCTTCTGGATGCGCAAGGCGTCGCGGAGCATCGCCAGGGAGCTGCGCGAGCGGATGGGGCAGGCCCTCGAGATGGGCTCCCGTGCCGTGGTGATCCTGGCCTTCCTCGCGGTCTTCCGGGAGAGCATCGAGACCGCGTTCATCGTGTACGCGTCGGCCGCCACCGCGACCACCGCCGGGCCGTTCGTCGGCGTCCTGCTCGGGCTCGCGTCGGCAGTGCTGCTCGGTTTCGCGATCTACAAGGGTGCGGTCCGGATCAACCTGGCGGTCTTCTTCAAGTGGACCGGCGCCGTGCTGATCCTGGTCGCGGCCGGCATCTTCGCCTACGGCTTCCACGACCTGCAGGAGGCGAACATCCTGCCCGGCCTGAACACACTGGCCTTCGACATCTCCCACGCGATCCCGCCGGACAGCTGGTACGGCGTCCTGCTGAAGGGCATCTTCAACTTCAACCCGGCGCCGACCGTGGTGGAGGCGACCGCGTGGCTCGTCTATCTGGTGCCGGTGCTGGTGCTCTACTTCCTGCCGGTCAAGAGCTCCCCGCCACCCGCCGTCTCGGCGACGACCGCGCACAAAGCGGCCTGAAATCCCACCTGTCCTCCAGGAGAACCATGTCCAGCTCATCGGCCCGCGGGGCCTTCATCATCGGTGTCGTCCTCGGTCTCGCCGCGCTGACCGCGTGCGCGGAGGAAGAGCCCGCGGCCAAGGACGACGGCACCGGCCCGGTGGCGGTCAAGGCGTCGGACTCTTCGTGCGAGCTGAGCCGGCGTGAGGTGAAGTCCGGTACCAGCACGTTCACGGTGACCAACGGCGGCAGCAAGGTCACCGAGTTCTACGTGTACGCCGAGGGCGACCGGGTGATGGGCGAGGTCGAGAACATCGGACCGGGCCTGAAGCGGGACCTGATCGTCGAGCTGCCGACCGGCAAGTACCAGGCGGTCTGCAAGCCCGGCATGGTCGGCGACGGTATCCGCGGCGACCTGACCGTCTCCGGCGACGCGCCCGCGCAGGTCGACACCGACGCCGTACTGAAGCAGGCGACCCAGAGCTACCAGCGGTACGTGAACTCGCAGGCGGGCGCGCTGGAGGAGAAGACCACGGAGTTCGTCGCCGCGGTGAAGGCCGGTGACGTCGCGAAGGCGAAGGCGCTGTTCCCGGTGTCGCGGACCTACTGGGAGCGGATCGAGCCGGTCGCGGAGTCGTTCGGCGACCTCGACCCGAAGATCGACGCCCGGGTCAACGACGTGGAGCCGGGCACCGAGTGGACCGGGTACCACCGGATCGAGCAGGCCCTGTGGGTGGCCAACTCCACCAAGGGGATGGAGAAGTACGCCGACCAACTGCTGACCGATGTGAAGACAGTGGTCGCGAAGGCGAAGACCGTTCAACTCACTCCGCTGCAGCTCGCGAACGGCGCCAAGGAACTGCTCGACGAGGTGGCCACCGGCAAGGTCACCGGCGAAGAGGACCGCTACTCGCACACCGACCTGTGGGACTTCCAGGCCAACGTCGAAGGATCGCAGGCGGCGATCCAGGCGCTCCGACCGGCCCTGCAGAAGCGCGACGCCGCACTCGTGACCCAGCTCGACACCCAGTTCAAGGCCGTCTTCGCGTCGCTCGACAAGTACCGCGAGGGGGACGGGTTCAAGCCGTACACCGCCTCCGAGCCGGAGAAGAAGGCGCTCGGCGCGGTGGTCGACGGGCTGGCCGAGCCGGTCAGCAAGGTCGCCGGAGTGATCGCGCAGAAATGACCGACGAAGCCAAGGTCCCCGCGGACGGCACCGCTCGACCTGAGCGGCGCGGCATCTCGCGCCGCGGGTTGTTCGGGGCGGCGGGTGCAGCGGTCGCCACCGGAGTCGCCGGGTACGCCGCGCACTCGGCGCTGGCCGGTGCGGAGTCGCACGCCACGGACACCACCGGTCCGGTCGAGTTCCACGGCGCGCACCAGGCCGGCATCACCACGCCGGTCCAGGACCGCCTGCACTTCGCCGCGTTCGACGTCACCACGACCAAGCGCGACGAACTGATTGGCCTGCTGAAGGAGTGGACCGCCGCGGCGGCGCTCCTCACCGCCGGCCGCGACATCGGTCAGTACGGCGCGGTCAACGGACCGAGCGAGGCGCCACCGGAGGACACCGGCGAGGCGGTCGGCCTGCCCCCGGCGCGGCTCACGATCACGGTCGGCTTCGGGCCGTCGCTGTTCGACAAGCGCTTCGGGCTGGCCGCGAAACGTCCGGCGGCGCTGGTCGACCTCCCGCATTTCATCGGCGACGACATCGACCCGGCGCGGTCCGGCGGCGACATCGCGGTCCAGGCGTGTTCGGACGATCCCCAGGTCGCCGTGCATGCGATCCGCAACCTGGCGCGGATCGGTTTCGGGCGCGCCGCCGTACGGTATTCGCAGCTCGGCTTCGGCCGGACGTCGTCGACGTCGCGAGCGCAGGCGACCCCGCGCAACCTGTTCGGGTTCAAGGACGGCACGAACAACCTGAAGCTCGAGGATGCCGCCAAGCTCGAGCAGCAGTTGTGGGTGCAGCTCGAGGACGGTCCGGACTGGATGGTCGGCGGTGCGTACCTGGTGTCGCGCCGGATCCGGATGAACATCGAGATCTGGGACCGGACATCGCTCGGCGAGCAGGAGGCGATCATCGGCCGCGGCAAGGGCACCGGGGCGCCGCTCGGCAAGGCCGACGAGTTCGACGCGATCGACTTCGCCGCGAAGAACGCCGACGGTGAACCGAGGGTGCCGATGGACGCGCACGTCCGGCTCGCGCATCCGCAGTTCAACGACGGCGCCGAGCTGCTGCGTCGCGGCTACAACTTCGTGGACGGCTCCGACGGCCTCGGCCGCCTGGACGCCGGGCTGTTCTTCCTCGCCTACCAGCGCGACCCGCGCAAGCAGTTCATCCCGATCCAGAACCGGCTGGCGAAGAACGACACGCTGAACGAGTACATCCACCACGTGGGCTCCGGCATCTTCGCCTGCCCGGCCGGCGTGGCCCCGGGGTCGTACTGGGGCGAGAAACTGTTCTCCTGAGCCGGTCGCTCATTAGATTGTGGCGGTGAGCAACCATCAGGGCGGCTACCAGGGTCAGCCGCCGTACGGAGGACAGTCTCCGCAGCAGCCCCCGCAGCAGCCCTCGCCGCAGCCGCCGTACGGGCAGCAGCCTTCGCAGCAGTACCAGCAGCCGGGGCAGCAGTTCGGCCAGCACTACGGACAGCAGCAGTACGGCGGTTACCCCCGCCCCCGCCTCCGCCGCGGAAGGCGGGGCCGATCGTGGTGGCGATCGTCGGCGCACTGATGCTGATCGGTGCCGGTGTCTTCGTGGTCACCCGGTTCACTGGTGGCTCGGACGATGCCGCCGACGGTTCGGCCAAGCCGGTCGCGCCCTCGACGAGGGCGACCGAGCGCCCGGTGCAGGAGGCTCCGACGGAGCAGCCGAGTATCGGGGGCAGCCCCACCGCTGGTGAGAGCCCCAGTGCGAGTGGCACTCCGAGCGCGCTGGCCGCGCCGTGTAACGGGTGCCTCCCGGGCGTCACGGTCAACTCGCTCGTCACGGCCTTCAGATCCAAGGGTTACGTCTGCAAGCTGGACCGCCGTTGGGAGTGCAACAAGGGCACCGTCGACGTCTACATCAGCCCGCATTACTCGAAGCCGAAGTACGCCGAGTACGTCGACGTGAGCGGCAGCGGCAGCGCCCGTGTTCAGAGCTGCCCGCAGTGCCCCAAGGCTGCCGGCGCATCGCTGAAGCAGGGCCTGCCCGCAGCGCTGGCGTCCTTCGTCAAGGACGCGTCCGTGCGGCAGCAGATCGTGACGTTCGCGATGCAGGGAGCCGGTATCCCCACCTCCGGACCGAGTTCGACCCGGGACACCAAGATCGGCGGCTACCGCCTCTCGACCCAGGGCTACAGCGGCGCAACCGTCGGCAAGAACGGGAAGTACGTCACCTTCTACTCGACTTCGATCACCATCCGCGGCGTCGCCGAGTACTGAGCGACCGCAGCGCCGCACCTCGACGATCGCCCCCGTGGAACGGTCGCCACGCTCAGGCGGCCGTTCCACGGAACGCTGATGAGTGCTGGATCTGCCTACTTGACCGCGCCGGCGGTGACCCCGGCGACGAAGTGCCGCTGGGCCAGCAGGAAGCCGATGACGACCGGGATGCTGACGACCAGGGCTGCGGCCATGATCTGGTTCCAGTAGATGTTGGTCTGGGTGGAGTACTGCCGCAGACCGACCGACAGCGTGCGGTTCGCCTCGGTCGTCATCACCGACGCGAACAGGACCTCGCCCCAGGCGGTCATGAACGAGTAGATCGCCACCGCGATCACACCCGGCCGGGCCGCCGGCAGCACCACCCGCCACAGCGCACCCATCGGGCCGCAGCCGTCCACCAGCGCGGCCTCGTCCAGTTCGCGCGGGATGCTGTCGAAGTACCCGGCCAGCATCCAGATCGAGAACGGCAGGCTGAACGTCAGGTACGTGATGATCAATCCGAGCCGCGTCCCGACCAGCTGAATCCCGAACTCGTTGTTGATGTTCACGAAGATCAGGAACAGCGGCAGCAGGAACAGCACGCCCGGGAACATCTGGGTCGACAGCACGGTCGTGGTGAACACCGTCCGCCCGCGGAACGTGAACCGCGACACCGCGAACGCAGCCAGAATCGCGATCGCCACCGAGAACAGCGTGGCTGCGACCGACACGATCGTCGAGTTCACGAAGTACCGCGCCAGCGGCACCGTCTTCCACATGTCGATGAACGGGTCGATGGTGAGGTTCGACGGCCACCAGGTGAACGCACCCTGCACGTCCGACAGCGGCTTCAGCGACGAGGTCGCCATCACGTACAGCGGTACCAGGACGAACAGTCCCAGCACGAGCAGTACGACGCCGCGGTAGATCTTGAATCCTCTGGTCTCACGCACGACGCGACCTCCTTCCGGTGAGCAGCAGGTAGGCGCCGGTGACGATCATCAGGAAGATCAGCAGCAGCACGGACATCGCCGCGCCGGTGCCGAAGTTCCAGGTCAGGAACGACGCGTTGTAGATGTGGAACGTGATCAGGTCACCGGCCGGCGGCTGCGCCGTACCGAACAGGACGTACGGCGTGTTGAAGTCGCTGAACGTCCACAGGAACAGCACCAGGACCAGCACCAGGTTGACCGGCCGCAGCGACGGCAGCGTGATGTTGCGCCACTGCCGGAGGTTGCCGGCGCCGTCCACCGACGCCGCCTCGTAGAGGTCGCGCGGAATGCTCTGCATGCCGGCCATCAGGGTCAGGAACGCGAACGTCCACAGCTTCCAGCCGGCCACCATGATCAGTGAGATCAGCGCGTTGCCGCCGATCAGCCAGAACGTCCGGCCGTCACTCAGGTGCAGCTGCTCGAGGACGTGGTTCACCGCGCCGGTGTCGCGCTGGAGCATGAAGTTCCAGGTCAGGATCCCGGCGTACGCCGGGAGCGCGTACGGCACCAGGAACAGCGTCCGGACCAGGCCGCGGCCGCGGAACTCGGGCTGCAACGCCACCGCGGCGGCCATCCCGAGGACCCAGGAGAACGCCACCGTGGTCAGCGAGAACACCACCGTCACGCCGAAGGACTTCAGCAGCCCCTGGCCGACGGCGTTGTTGAAGTCCAGCGCGACCTTGTAGTTGCCGAACCCGGCGCTGGGCGCGGCGGACCAGTTCGCGATGAAGAACTTGGTCAGTTTGACGAAGCTCATCCAGATCCCGACCAGCATCGGGATGATGTGAATGAACAGCTCCAGCAGCACGGCGGGGGCGAGCAGCGCGTACGGCAGCCAACGGTTCAGGCCGGGGCGGTGCTCGAGCCGGTTCGGCTTCTTCCTCGGCTTGGCGGCCGGTGCCGGAGCGGCGGTTTCTGTGGCGACGGACATCCGGGTTGGTCGCCTCCTGTCTGTTCGGATCGGTGCTGTTGACGCGGGCAGTGGCCCGGACGACGGCGTCCGGGCCACTGGGAGTGCGTCAGCTGCTGGCCGCCACCTGGTCCTCGGCGGTCTTCAGGGCCGCCTTCACCTCGTCGGCGGACACCGTGCCGCCGGTGGCGATCTTGGCGAACATCGCGTTCATCGCCTTGCCGACGGTGCTCTCGAACTGGTCCTCGGCCGGCACCAGCGGCAGCGGCTTGGACTTGGTGTTGTAGACGTCCTGGAAGGTCGCCGCCTCGGTCGCGTCGTCGGTGAACACCGGCTTCGCGTCCTTCAGCACCGGCAGCGACGCGAACGGCTTGCCCAGCGTGGTCTGGGTCTGCGCGTCGGTCATGTACTTGACGAACCTCAGCGCCGCGTCCTTGTTCTTGGTGTTCTTGAAGATCGACAGGTTGATCCCGGCCACGTGGCTGGCCACCTGCTCGCCACCGGCCGGAGCCGGGAACGGGACGACGCCGTACTCGCCGGCCTTCATGCCGTTGGCAACGATCGAGGAGTCCGCGTTGTTCTGGTTGATGACCATCGCGACCTTCTTGGTGGCGAAGTCGTTCACCGACTTGGTGCCGTTGTCGTACTGCGCGTTCGACGGGTTCGCGACCTTGTCCTTCTGCATCAGGTCGAGGTACCGCAGCACGCCCTGGACGTTGCCGTCACCGGTGAAGGTCGGCTTGCCCTCGGCGTTGAACCAGTCGGCCTTGTTCTGCGCGGCGTTGATGAACGCGAAGTGCACGTTCTCGGTGTAGCTGCCGGCCGCGAGCGCCATCCCCCACTGGTTCTTCGCCGGGTTGGTCAGCTTCTTGGCCGCGGCGACCATCTCTTCCCAGGTCTTCGGCGGCTGCAGGCCGGCCGCGGCGAACATCGCCTTGTTGTAGTACAGGCCGTAGGCCAGGCCGTACAGCGGAACCGAGGTCGGGTCGGTGCCCTCCTTGCCGCCGGTCGCCAGGGCCGTCGGCACGAACTTGTCCTTCCCGCCGATCGCGTTCATCGCGTCGCCGTCGAACGGCAGGAACGCGTCGGTGGCCTGCAGCGAGGCCGCCCAGGTGTTGCCGATGTTGACGACGTCGGGCGCCTGGCCCGAGGTGATCGCGGTCTGGATCCGGGTCTGCAGGTCGTTCCAGCCGATCACCTCGAGGTTGACCTTGATGCCGGTCTCCTGGGTGAACTTCTGCAGGACCGGGGTCAGCACCTCCTTGTCGTTGTCCAGGCTGGTGCCCTGGTTGCTGGCCCAGTAGGTCAGCGTCTGGTCACCACCGCTGCCGCCGGAGGAGTCATCCCCGTCGCCGCCACCACAGGCGGCGAGGCTGATTCCCATGGCGGTCGCCGCAACCGCGGCTACAAGCGAACGCAGTCTCACGTCGGACTCCCTCGTCCCTCTCGAAGCCCCCGCGGACCTGCGGGGGCGGATTCGGCCCCATACTGGCCTAACCGGTTAAGTTCTGGAACCCTAACCGGTTCAGTTCAGGGTTCTTCGTTACGACCTCGTGACCCACCAACCTCCACCCGCGGCAGCGGTAAGCGCAATCCAACACCCTGCGCGATCGCCCGATTTCACACAGTCTTCAAACTGCCCGAATCAGGTCACCCGCTCCGCCGTACGGCGCCTTCCGCGGCGATCGGCAACCGTCACACGCCGTACTGCGCCGATCGGGCAACCGTCGCACCCCGTGCTGCGCCGATCGGGCAACCGTCGCACCCCGTGCTGCGCCGATCGGGCAACCGACGCACCCCGTACTGCGCCGGTCGGGCTGCACCCGCCGCCGGTTCGCGAACCCTCCAGTTCGACGGGCAACCCCTCAACTGGAGGGTTGCCCATTCAAAATTTCAGGGGGCAACCCTCCACTTGAGTGGGCAACCTGGCGCGTGCAGGGCCGGGCGCGGCCCGGCCGGGCACGCAGAGTGGTGGTCAGGCGGGGGCGGGGCCGGAGGATTCGCGGTGCCGGAGTTCGCCGGCCGGGGCTTCCTCGTGCAGCGTGGTCTCGCTGGTGATGGTGCGCAGCAGCAGGTCGGCGGCGGCGCGGCCGCGTTCCATCGTCTTCTGGTCGACCGCAGTGATCCCGGGCCGCGCGAGTTCGCACAGCGGCGAGTCGTCCCACGCCACGATCGACACCTCGCCCGGTACCGCCGTACCGAGGTCCATCGCGACTCGCAGTGCGGCGACCGCCATCAGGTCGTTGCCGAGCACGATCGCGGTCGGCGGATTCGGCCCGGTCAGCAGTTGGCGGGTGAGTTCGGCGCCGTCGTCGTACCGGTAGCTGCCTTCGATGTGGCGCACCGTGATGCCGTGCGCCTTCGCCTGGTCGAGCAGCGTCTGTACCCGGAGCCGCTCGTGGATGAACGTGAACGGGCCGCTGATGTGCGCGATGTTCTCGTGCCCGAGTTCGACCAGGTGGTCGAGGACCAGCGTGACGGTCTCCTCGGGCGAGCTGATCAGCCGGCCGACCGTGTCGTCGGGCGCGTTCGAGCTGACCACCACGCACGGTACGCCGAGTTCGTTCAGCAACCGGATGCGCGGATCGTGGTCGAGCTCGTCGAACAGGATGAATCCGTCGACGCGACCCTGCCGCGACCAACGGCGCAGTACGTCGAGATCCTCGCCGTGCTCGCCGGTGAGCCGGAGCAGCAGCGACGAGTCGACCTCGTTCAGGTACTGCTCGATGCCGACCAGCGTGCGCATGTAGAACGCTTCGGTCGAGATCAGCGTGGGTTCGCGGGCGATCACGATCCCGATCGTGCGGGTGCGGCTCGCGGACAGCGCGACCGCGGCAGAGTTCGGGTGGAACCCGAGCTCCTCGGCCAGGTCGAGCACCCGCTGCCGGGTCTCCTCGCTGACACCGGCGCGGCCGTTGAGGGCGTACGAGACCGACGCCTTCGAGATGTGCAACCGGCGCGCCAGGTCGCTGATCGTGACCCGCTGACCGCGACGCGTGCCGCCGGCCGGGCCGTCGCCGGCCTCGCCGTCCGTCACGGATCCGTTCGTCGTCATCGCCCGGCCGCCCCTCGCGCAGACGGAAAAGTGTTCATGTCAGACGGGAGGTTAGCAGCGGCTTTTCGCCCCTAGCGGTCTCAGCGGGTTTTGGATAGCGTTTTCCCATGCTGCCGAACGAGCCGTTGCGCCTCGATTTCCTGCCCTGGGAGTACGCCCGAAAGGCTACCGACGCCGAGCGCGAACGGCAGGCCGAACGGCAGGCGCGGCTCGGTGGGGCGGTCGACCTCGCGGACGACGTGTACGTCGCCGAGTCGGCTGCGGTGTACTGCGACGAGCTGCGGATGGGGGAGCGTTCGTACATCGCGGCGCACGCGTACGTCACCGGCCGGATCGTGCTCGGATCGGACTCCACGATCAACCCGTTCGCAGCGGTCCGCGGCGTGGTGACGATCGGGGACGGCGTGCGGATCGGCGCCCACACCTCGCTGCTCGCGTTCAACCACGGCACCGCTCCCGGCGAGCCGATCTTCAAGCAGCCGCACACCGCGCTCGGGATCACCATCGGTGACGACGTCTGGATCGGCTCGAACGTGACGATCCTGGACGGCGTTACGGTCGGCCCGCACACGATCATCGGCGCCGGCGCGGTCGTCACCAAGGACATCCCGGCCAACACCGTCGCGGCCGGCAACCCCGCCCGAATCCTCCGCTCGCGGACAGGAGCCTCCATGTCAGGTGATCTACCGGCCCAGCTGCACGCGTTCGCCGCCAAGGCACGCGCGCAGGTCGACGACGTGATCGCGCGCTGCTGGGACGGCAGCCGCTTCGTCGACCGCCCCGGGATCGACCGCGAACCGGAGATCCGGCCGTGGTGCGACGCGGTCGAGATCGCGGACCTGCTGGTTCGGCGGACGCCGGCCGGTCACACCCGCGACGACCTGGTTCGGCGACTCCGCGCGCGCCAGGATCCGGCGACCGGACTGGTATCACCAGGAGACCTGTCCGATGACGGTCTGGGCAAGCCGTCGGATGCCGAACTCGCTGTGCTGCAAGGCCCCGCGAGCTATCACGTGCTGTGCGTCGGGTATGCCTTGCAGGTGCTCGGGTCCGGTTTCGAGCACCCGATCACAACCGACTTCAGCTTCGACCAGCTCGACGAACTGCCCTGGGAGCGGAGGGCCTGGTCGGCGGGTTCGGGGATCGACGCACTCGGTACGGCGCTGGCGCTCAACGTCCGCGATCACAAGGAATCCGGTGGTCTCGAGGCGCTGATGGGATGGCTGCTGACGCACGTCGATCCGTCGACCGGGGCCTGGGGTGCACCACATCCCGACGACGGTCTGTTGCAGGTCGTCAACGGGTTCTATCGGCTCACGCGCGGTACGTACGCGCAGTTCGGCCTGCCGCTGCCGTACCCGGAGCAGGCCGTCGCCACGGTACTTGCGCACAGCAACGATCGGCGAATGTTCACCGGTGACAACTACAATGCGTGCAACGTCCTCGACGTGATCCACCCGCTCTGGCTGGCCCGGAAGCAGACGAAGTACGGCGAGCAGGAGGGCCGCGCCTGGGCCGAGGCGCAGCTACGCGCGATCCTGACGCGCTGGGTCGACGGGGAGGGGTTCGCGTTCGCGCCCGACGGCACCGACGACCGGGCGATCCCGGGCCTGCAAGGCACCGAGATGTGGCTGGCGATCATCTGGCTGCTGTCGGACTACCTGGGTCTGTCGGACGCGCTCGGTTACCGTCCGCGCGGGGTGCACCGACCGGAGCCGCTGGTCAACCTCCACTGAGGCCGTCTCGTCCGCAGGCGGCGACCCTGTGGCGCGTGGCTCGGTGGGCGCCGCCTACCCTGACGGTGTGGATCCGCGCACGCGCCGGTTGGTGACCTCGCTCGTACTGGCCGCCCTGGTCGTCATTGTCGTCGTGGCGGCTCTGCTGCGCTGACAGTAACCTGTGGCCCCATGAGCACCCCCGCCACCGGTGAGCGTTCGTCGTACCTGCTGCGGGCCGGGCTGGTCCGCAACGTGCGATCGGGGGAACACCTGACCACTTTCGTCGTGTCCGGGGTGGCGACGGTGCTGGTGACCCGGCTGTTCCTCAGCCTGAGCGGGTACCCGCAGATCGGTGGCAAGGGGCTGCACATCGCCCACGTGTTGCCCGGCGGCCTGCTGATGCTGATCGCCATCTCACTGCTGCTCGGGTACGTCGGCCCGGTGGTACGACCCGCGGCCGCGACGATCGGCGGGATCGGGTTCGGGCTGTTCATCGACGAGGTGGGGAAGTTCGTCACCTCGGACAACAACTACTTCTACAAGCCGACGGCCGCGATCGTGTACGTCGTGTTCGTGCTGATCGTCCTCGGCTTCCGTTTCCTGACCACGCGGCGGCCGATCGACCCACGCGAGGAGCTGGCGAACGTCGTCGACCACGCCGTCGAAGGCGTCGCGGGCGGCCTGTCCAGGGCGCGCCGGTCCGAGGCGGAGGAGTTGCTGAGCGTCGTACCGCCGCAGATCGAGGGACGCCGGCAGGCCTCCGCCCTGCTGGCCGCCTGCCGCCCGGACGAGGTCGAGCTGCCGGCTCCGGTGCAGTCCGGCTGGCAAGCGTCGCAGCGCTGGTTCGAGCGGCTGGCGACGCATCCGAAAGCTCCGTCGGTCCTGGTCGCTGCGCTGGCGGCGCAGTTCGTCGTGTCGCTGGTGATCGCCGCCGTGCTGGGCGACGGCCTGGACCGGCTTCCAGTGCTCGGGGTGGCGGTGGGGAGTTTGCTGTCGGCAACGTTCACCGTCCGCGGCTGGCTGGCCCTGCGGGCTCGCAACCGAGCGCGCGCGGTCCGCCTGTTCGAACTGGCCGTCCTGGTGTCGCTCCTGATGACCCAGGTGTTCCAATTCGCCGCCACCCAGTTCGCCGCCGCCGGCGGCATGCTCCTGGACCTGGTCATGCTCGGATTGTTGCGAGCCGAACGCGACCGGATGCGCCGCACCCTCAACCCCAACCCGAAGACCCTCCGCCTGCCACCCAACCCTGACCAGCCCCCGGCCTAGCTCCTGCCCACCGGCCCGCGCCATCGCACCCACCGCGACGCTGGGACGGGCGGACGTTTGTCCACAGGTGGGAATTGGTGCGTCGAGCACGGCTGTCATCGCGGCATCTTCTCTGTCGACCACGCATCCCCCGAGAACGGAGACGACCAGCGATGATGCGCGTGATGCTCGAGGACGCCGACTACTGCGACGTGCCGGCCGACCTGATGACGTTCGACGACGGCGCGGTGGTGTTCTGGCGCGACGGCGAGGAGGTCGGCCGCCACCGTCAGGCCCGGATCCGCTCGCTCGAGCCGCTCAACCCCCGCTCGATGACCCGCCGGATCGAGCGTGCCCGCAAGACCCACCCGAATGCCTTCCGCCCCTGGAGCCCCGAGGACGAGCAGACCCTGATCGAGATGTTCACCAAAGGCGCCACCAAGGACAAACTCGTCGCTGCGCTCGGCCGTCAGGAGGGCGGTATCGCCACCCGGCTGCGCGCTCTCGGGCTGCTCGAGGACGACCAGCGGTTCCAATAGCCCACCCAGCGCCAGGGCGAGGTCGAGGAGGGTTGATCGCGGTGAGTTCGGGAGTTCCGACGGTGAGCGGGCGAGACACTTTTGTGATCGACCCGAGTGGTCGGGGACAATGGCGCGGTGCAGCCAGACGTGCGGTCGGACGAGCCGGCGCGACCGGAGGAGTCCGGAGCGCTGGGGGTGATCCGCGCCACGTTGCTCGACCGGAGCGGTCTGGTGCGGGCCCTGGCGTCGGGTCGGCGGCGTGGATCGCAGCCGCCGTCGTACCTGCGGCTCGAGGCACGGTACGTCGACCTCAAGGGGCACCGGCACTTCCAGATCACCGAGTTCGACGAGCGGCAGGCCCACACCCGGAACGTGCCCGCGGCGGAGCTGGAGAAGGCCGTCGACGAGCTGCTCGACCAGCCGTACGGGTCGTGGCACGTCGAGACGACCAGCGAGACGCTGCGCCTGCGGTACACAAAGAAGGGCAAGGAGCTGCTGCACCGGCAGGAGGATCACCGCGAGCAGCAGACCACTCACGACCGGGTGAAGCGCCGCGTGCTCGACCCGGCCGCGCCGTTCCTGATCGAGCTCGGGATCAGCGACCACCAGGGGCGGGTGAAGCCGTCCCGGCAGGCGAAGTACAAGCAGATCGAGGAGTTCTGCAAGCTGCTCGCCCCGGCGCTCGACGAGGCGGTGTCGGCCGGCCGGATCGCGACCGACCGGCCGTTGCAGGTGGTCGACCTCGGCTGCGGCAACGCCTACCTGACGCTGGCGGCGTACCACCTGCTGACCGCAGCCGGTCACGACGTGCGGATGACCGGCGTCGACCACAACCCGGCGGCCCGCAAGCGGAACACGGGGGTGGTCGAGGCCCTCGGCTGGCAGGACCACCTGCGTTTCCTGGACGCGACGATCCAGGGCGCGGAGCTGGACGTCGAGCCGGACGTAGTGCTGGCGCTGCACGCCTGCGACACCGCGACCGACGACGCGCTCGCGCGAGCGGTCGAGTGGGAGGCCGCGCTGGTGCTGGCAGCTCCGTGTTGCCATCACGACATCCAAAAGCAGCTCAAGAGCGTCACACCACCGGCGCCTTATGCGCTGATGACCAGATATGGCATCGTTCGTGAGCGGTTCGCCGACGTCCTGACGGACTCCCTGCGGGCGGCGGTGTTGCGACAGGTCGGATACCGAGTGGAGGTCGTGCAGTTCGTGGACAGTCAGCACACGCCGCGCAATCTCCTGCTCCGCGCCGCCCGGACCGGCGCGAAGCCGACGGCCGATCTTCAGGCCGAGTACGAGGCGCTGATCACCGAATGGCAGGTCAGGCCCCGCCTGGCCGACCTCGTCCTGCCGGCCGACCGGCCGCCTGCCGAGGGCAGGCGAGACCCACGGGCCGAGTCGGGTGCCGGGGTGGTGTCGTGAGGCAACTCCGGACAGCGATCGCTCTGCTCGGGGCGACGCTTTGCACCCTCGCGGGTGTGGCACTTCCCACAACGACCGCCTCGGCCAGTTCCGCTGCGGGCCCGTCCGCGCCGGGGCCGAAGAAACTCTTCACGATCCGCGACGACCGGATCGACGAGTCGTCCGGACTCGCGAAGAGCGTCAAGCACCCAGGTATCTACTGGACCGTGAACGACTCCGGCGACACCGGCCGGGTGTTCGCGGTGGACTCCAGCACCGGGCGGGTGAAGGCCACTGTGCGGTTCGGCGCGAAGGTCACCGACGTCGAGGCCCTGGGCGTCGACCGGGAGGGCACGCTCTACATCGCGGACATCGGCGACAACAAGGAGTCCCGGGACCAGATCGAGATCTTCACGATCCCGGAGCCGGACGAGCTCACCGACGAGGCGAACGTCAAGTACCACCGGTACGACTTCACCTACCCGGACGGCGCGCACGACGCCGAGACCCTGCTGATCGAGCCGGGTTCCAACCAGCTGTACATCGTGACCAAGGCGATCAAGGGCACCGGAGCGATCTACGCCGCACCGGCCAGCCCGTCCTACGAAGGCACGAACGACCTCACCAAGCTCGCCCCGGCACCCTCCGGGGTGATCACCGACGGCACCTTCCTGCCCGATGGTCAACGCGTCGTCCTGCGCACGTACGCCGACATCATCACCGTCGCCTGGGGCGAAACCCCGAACGCTATCGCTCGCGGCGCCGCCCCACTCGGCCAAGGCGAGACCGTCGCGGTCGGTCCCACCGACGGGACCGTCCTGGTCGGCAGCGAGGGCACGAACGCGGCCGTGTACCAGCTCAAGGTCCCGGCCAAAGCGGCGGCCTCCAAGCCGCCCGCGACGACGGCTAGCCCCAAGCCCGGCACGGCCCCCGCCAGCGCCGACTCGGACGCCGGCAAGAGCCACAACCTCCGCTGGATCATCGTCGGCGCCGCCGTCTTCGCCCTGATCGTCACGATCATCACGTTCCCACCCGGCCGCCGCGAGCGCTTGGACCGCGAAGCCGAAAACGCCCGCCTCACCGGCCAATCACCCGCCACCTCCCGCCGCCAACCCTCCTGACCCACCCGCACGCCTAGCATCACGGTATGCCTCTGCTCGTGGAGCCGGCATTGCCCGAGGGAACGCTGCGAGGCATGCCGCAGCCGCAGGTGGCCGTCGAAGGCGGGTTGTTGTTGCGGCCGTGGGCCGCGGGCCGTGCGGTCGCGTGCGGTGCCCGGTCTGGACGGAGCGCCGATGTGTGACCTCCGCACGACCGGCTACTCCCGCGTGACGTGCGCCCCCTGTTGGGTGCGCCCGGGTGCGTGGATGGAGAAGGAACAGCCGCCGGCCCGTGGGGGACGGCGGCTGTCTTGGTGGGTGTCTGCTGGTGCAGGGAATTACTTGAGGTTTTCGACGACGTAGTCGATGGACTGGGTGAGCTTCTCGACGTCGGCGGGGTCGACCGCGGGGAACATGGCGACGCGCAGCTGGTTGCGACCGAGCTTGCGGTACGGCTCGGTGTCGACGATGCCGTTGGCGCGGAGCGTCTTGGCGACCGCGGTGGCGTCGATCGAGTCGTCGAGGTCGATGGTGCCGACGACGAGCGAGCGGGCGTCGGGGTCGGTGACGTACGGCGTGGCGTAGTCGGACTTCTCGGCCCACGTGTACAGGCGGTTGCTGGAGTCCGTCGTACGGCCGACGCTCCACTCGAGACCGCCCTGGCCGTTGATCCAGTCGATCTGCTCCGCCATCAGGAAGAGGGTGGCGAGCGCCGGGGTGTTGTACGTCTGGTTCTTGCTGGAGTTGTCGACCGCGGTCGCGAGATCCAGGAACGCGGGGATCCAGCGGCCCGACGCCGAGATCTCCTCGACGCGCGCGAGAGCGGCCGGGCTCATCAGTGCGACCCAGAGACCGCCGTCGGAGGCGAACCCCTTCTGCGGTGCGAAGTAGTAGACGTCGGCCTCGTTCAGATCGACCGGGAGACCAACCGCGCCTGAGGTGGCGTCGATCGCGACCAGGGCGCCGTCGTCTGCGCCTGCGACCCGCTTGACCGGAGCCATCACGCCGGTCGAGGTCTCGTTGTGCGGCCACGCGTACAGGTCGACGCCGGCTTCCGCAACGGCGACCGGGCGGCTGCCGGGCTCGGCCTTCACGATCGACGGGTCGGCCAGGTGCGGCGCCTGCTGAGCGGCCTTCGCGAACTTCGAGGAGAACTCACCGAAGCTCAGGTGCTGGCTCTTCTCCCGGATCAGCCCGAACGTCGCCACGTCCCAGAACGCGGTAGAGCCGCCGTTGCCGAGGACGACCTGGTACCCGTCGGGCAGCTGGAAGAGCTCGGCGATCCCTTCCTGGACGCGCTTGACCAGGTTCTTCACCGGGGCCTGGCGGTGGGAGGTGCCGAGCAGCTTTGCGCCCTCGGTCGCCAGCGCGGCGACGGCTTCCGGGCGCACCTTCGACGGACCGGACCCGAACCGGCCGTCGGCGGGCTTGAGCTCTGCAGGAATCTGAATTTCGCTGGTCACCAGCGTTCCCTTCGTCGTCTGCAATCCGAATGCCGACGACGCTGTCAGCGCCCCCATCTTCGCACACCCCACCCACCCCACCACCCCCGGTCCACCTCCCAACTCCCACATCCCGCAATCGGCGAGCCGAGCTCCCGGGGGCGTGAACAGGTCGTGGTGGGCTCACGCAGGCTATTACCTGTTCAAGCCCTCGGTTCCCTGGCCGAGCCCCCGGCACTTGCCCGCCGGGCCGCCGCGCCCGACCGGCCGCACCTGCGGCGTCTTTGTGCACGAGATCCGTACGCCGAACGCCACGCAGTACGGATCTGGTGCACAAAGTCGCGCCTGGGGCGCGGTACGGGCGCGAGCCGGATGGCGCTGGCCTGGCGCGCGTGTGGTGGTGCTGGGGTGACGCGCGTGTGGTGGTGCTGGGGTGACGCGCGCGGGGTGGTGCTGGGGTGACGCGGTGCCGGGTGTCGGCCGTTGGACGGGTGTGTACGGGCGTGTACGGGGGTGTTGTCGGGGGTGTTGTCGGGGGTGTGGACAGGTCGTGGTGGGTGTACGCGGGTTATTACCTGTTCAAGCCCCCGGTTTCCTGGTCGAGCTCCCGACAACGCGCCACTGGTTGCCGTGCTCGGCCGGGCGTGTGCCTGGGGTGACTTTGTGCATGGGATCCGTACGTCGAGCGGCGCGCGGTACGGATCTGGTGCACAAAGTCGCGCCTGGGGGCGGTGTGCTGGCGTGCGCGGGGTAGTGCTGGGGTGGCGCGGCGCCGGGTGTCGGCCGTTGGTCGGCCAGGCGTCGGCCGTTGGTCGGGCGTGTACGGGCGTGTTGTCGGGGGTGTGGACAGGTCGTGGTGGGTTTACGTGGGTTATTGCCTGTTCAAGCCCCCGGTTCCCCGGCCGAGCCCCGGACAAGGCGCCGCCGGGTGCCGTGCCCGGCCGCCCGCGTACCCGGGTTTCCCGGCCGAGCCCCCGACAACGCGCCGCCGGGTGCCGTGCCCGGCGGCCCGCGTACCCGGGTTTCCCGGCCGAGCCCCGACAACGCGCCTCCGGGTGCCGTGCCGGCGCGCGTACCCGGGGTTTCTTGGTCGCGCCCCCGACATCGCGCTACCGGGTCCCCGTTCAAGCGCCCGTACGGCAGGACCCTATTCGTGTTTGCGGTGGGTGGATTCGGTGCCGGTGAGGAGGGCGACGGGGCCTTCGGGGGTGTCGGTCCACTCGCCGCAGGCGCCGCCACCTTCGGCGACCTCCAGGGGGAGTTCGGTGCCGTCCATGCGGAGGGCGGGGTGGTAGTACTGCGCCACGCGTTCGGCTTCGCCTTGGATGTAGTGGCCGATGAGGGCGCGGCGGAAGCGGTCCGTGGTGGTGTTGGGGTTGGAGCCGTGGACCAGTGCGCCGTGGAAGAACAGCACGTCACCCGGCTCCATCTCGACCGGTACGGCGCCCGCGGTCGACGGCAGCGGGACGGTGACGTCGGTGAAGCTGACCGTGGTGTCGGCCTTCTCGGTGCACAGGATCGGCCAGCGGTGCGAGCCTGGGACGACCTCGAGGCAGCCGTTCGCCTGGTCGACGCGGTCGAGCGCCATCCAGGCAGCGATGCAGGTGCCCGGTTCGGCCTTCAGATAGAAGTTGTCCTGGTGCAGCGCCTGCCCGCGGGAACCCGGCGGCTTGAAGTAGAGCATCGTCTGGACGGCGTACGGCGACCTGCCGAGGAGCGAGGTCATCACCTCGTCGAGACGCGGATCGATCATCCACTGCAGGGACTCGTCGTCCCAGCGGTGCATCTGCGCCATCCGCGGGTACCGCTTGAGCGGGTCGCGGTCGGTGACGGTGTTGCCGGCGAAATCGTGTGCACGCGGTCCGCGGCGCCGGAGGTCCATGTAGTGGTCGCGCAGGTGCTCAGCCTCGGCGATCGAGAACAGGCCGCGCACCAGCGTGTACCCGGTCTCGTCGAACTCGGTCCGGTGCATCGGGGCAACATTGTAGGAAACGCTCATGCACGACTCCCGCGAATCAGTCCGTAGAATGCCGACGCTCTCAATTCTCCAGCCGAGGTGCTATCCGCAGCCACGGACGATCAACGCGAGGAGTTGCACTTTTGGCGCACCGATCGCACTTCTTCCCGCGCTTGAAGATCGACCGGATGAGCGCCCCGACCTTCTGGCGCTGCGAACCGAGTTGGTCGTGGACGTCGTACCCGCTCGGCGACCACCTGCTCTGGTGCGTCATCGACGGTCGCGGCGAACTCGAGCTCGGCAACCAGCGACGGGAACTGCACCCAGGCGTCTGTGCACTCTTCCAACCGGGGGACGCCCCACGTGCGACGCACGACCCGCACCGCCGCCTGCTCGTCTTCGGCATGCATTTCGGCACCGCACGCCCCTCGGCACCTGATCCACGCTGGGGCGAGGTGCTGGATCGCGAGTTCCTCAACGTCCTCGCCCGCGCCAGCGACGCGGCGTACCGGAGAAACGATGCCCGAGGCCACTACCAGGCCGAACTGTGCCTGGAGCAACTGGTCGCACTCATCCACGAAGCCGTTGAGCACCCTGGGCGCAGCGGCGCGACAGACGACCCGATCGACGACCTCGCCCGGCAGCTGAGGCAAGACCCGGGCCGCGACTGGACCGTGGCGGAGATGGCGCGACGAGCGTCACTCAGCCGGGCCCAGTTCACGCGCAGGTTCGTGGCGCGCCTCGGTATGTCGCCGGCGCAGTACCTGATCCAGGCCCGCGTCGACCGGGCGCACCAGCTACTGACCGAGGGCGGCATGACCGTCACGGAGACGGCCGCCGCCCTCGGGTACACCGATGTCCCGTACTTCAGCCGCCAGTACAAGCAACGCACTGGCCGGACCGCGGGCCAGGACCGTCAGGCCCAGGCCGGGTTCCAGCCCTCGACCGAGTCGGCCGGGCGCGTCGCCGGGCCCGAGTAGACCGCCGACGGGCGGATCAGGCGGCCGGTGCGCTTCTGTTCCAGGACGTGCGCGCTCCAGCCGGCGGTCCGGGCGCAGGTGAACATCGAGGTGAACATCGGCGGCGGCACCTCCGCGAAGTCCAGTACAATCGCCGCCCAGAACTCGACGTTGGTCTCCAGCACCCGGTCCGGACGCCGTTCGCGCAGCTCGGTCAGCGCGGCCTGCTCGAGCGCCTCGGCCACCTCGTACCGCGGGGCGTCCAGTTCACGTGCCGTACGGCGAAGTACCCGGGCGCGCGGGTCCTCGGCGCGGTACACGCGGTGCCCGAAGCCCATCAGCCGCTCGCCCGCGTCCAGCAGGCCCTTCACGTACGAGCGTGCGTCGCCGGACCGCTCGACGCCCTCGATCATCGTCAGTACGCGCGCCGGTGCGCCGCCGTGCAGCGGTCCGGACATCGCGCCGACCGCACCGGACAGCGCCGCGGCGACATCCGCCCCGGTCGACGCGATCACCCGGGCGGTGAACGTCGACGCGTTCATGCCGTGCTCGGCGGCGGACGTCCAGTACGCGTCGACGGCGCGGACGTGCTTGGGATCCGGCTCGCCGCGCCAGCGGATCATGAACCGCTCGGTGATCGTGGTCGCCTTGTCCACCTCGCGTTGCGGCACCATCGGCTGGCCGATGCCGCGCGCGGCCTGGGCGACGTACGACAGCGCCATCACCGCGGCCCGGGACAGGTCCTCGCGGGCCTGCGCGTCGTCGATGTCGTACAGCGGCCGCAGACCCCAGGCCGGTGCGAGCATCGCCAGCGCGGACTGTACGTCGACCCGCACGTCGCCGGTGTGCACCGGCAGCGGGAACGGCTCGGCCGGCGGCAGACCGGGCGTGAACGCACCGTCGACCAGCAGGCCCCAGACGTTCTCGAACGGCACCCGGCCGACCAGGTCCTCGATGTCCACGCCGCGGTAGCGGAGGGCCGACCCTTCCTTGTCCGGCTCGGCGATCTGCGTATCGAACGCGACCACGCCCTCCAGCCCGTGCTGCACCTCGGTCCTCGGATCAGACATGCGACTCCTTTTGTGTCCGGACGCGGGCCTCACCAGGCAGGCCCGCGCACCTCTGGGCGCCCAGGCAGCATAGTTCTCCGCACCCGAATTCGGGCAGATATGTGACCGGTTCGCGCCCCAGGGGTGGACCGCCTCCGGGGCTAGTCTCGGTGGATGGCCAAGCCACTGCCCGCCCTCGGACTCGTCATCGGCGTCGTCGCCACCTACCTCGGCGTGCGTGCGGCGTCCTACGCCACGGGTCGGCTGACGATGCGCTTTCAGACGCTGCGCGGCGACGTGGGGGCGATGCTGCCGTGGCTTGCACTGCTCGTGGTCATCGCCGTGCTCCTCGGCCTGCTGATGATCGCGCCGAGGATCGGGGCGGGCGTGACGACCGGGGCGGGGTTGTTGCTGACCGTGGTCGGGCTCGCCGTCATGCTGTTGCCGGTGCGGCAGGCGTTCGACCTGGTGAAGCTGTTCCAGCTCCCGGGTTCCCGGTTCGGGCCGATGTACCTGCTGTTCGACGGCTCCGTGCTGCTGATCGGCATCCCGCTGTTGCTGGTCGGCATCCGGCGCTGGGCGCAGGAGTCGAAGCTGGCCAAGCAGGCCGGTCCGCAGTCCACCTACCCGCAGCAGCAGTGGGGCGGCTACCCGGGACAACAGCCGTACCAGCCGCCGCAGCATGCACCACAGCACCAACCGCAGCAGCAGCCGTACCAGCAGCCGTACCAGCAGCCGCAGTACCCGGGCCAGCAAGACCGGCCGAACCAGCCGTAAGTAGGCTCCCGATGTGGACCTTGCGCAGATGCGGGAGACGTACGGGCTGGGCGAGCTGCTGGAAAGTCAGGTCGACGCCGACCCGATCGTGCAGTTCGGGATCTGGCTCGAGCAGGCACGGGACGCCGGCCTGGCCGAGCCGAACGCGATGGTGCTCGCGACCGCGGACCAGGACGGACGGCCGTCGGCGCGGACCGTGCTGCTGAAGCGCGTGGACGAGCGCGGGTTCGTGTTCTACACCAACCAGCAGTCCCGCAAGGCGGAGGACCTGGAGTCGAATCCGCGGTGCGCGCTGGTGTTCCCGTGGCATGCGATGGAGCGGCAGGTCCGGGTCGAAGGGACCGTCACGAAGCTGCCGGCCGCGGAGGTCGACGCGTACTTCGGGAGCCGGCCGCGCGAGTCGCAGCTCGGGGCCTGGGCCTCGCAGCAGAGTCAGCCGGTCGCGTCCCGCGAGGAGCTCGACCTGCAGTACGCGTCGTACGAGCGGCAGTGGCCGGAGGGCACCACGATCACCACGCCGTACTTCTGGGGCGGGTACCTGGTGACGCCGGAAACGATCGAGTTCTGGCAGGGCCGGACGGGCCGGCTGCACGACCGGCTCGCCTACCGTCGAACGACGGGCGACGCCTGGGAGCTGATCCGGCTGCAGCCCTGAGCCGGCACAAATGAGCAGGGCATAAACGAGCAGGGCATAAGGAAGCCCGCGGACGCTTCCAGAGACACGACCGGGTGGCCGAACTCTGGGTCAGGCGGACTGACCTGACTGCCCGCGGGCCCGGTGGCGGCGTTGAATTGGCCGACCACATGCCCACTTACTTCAGTGGTTGGCGGGTCAGCCCGCCGCCACCTCACGAGTCCGATAGCAATTCATGCGTTGGACCACCTCCCTTCGCGTGTACTGCGAACCTACTGCCCACCGGTGCCGCCTTCAACAGATTTTCGCCCAGGGATGAACCACAATCAGGACATGATCAGACTCGGACTGCCGGCGATCGTGCTGTTGATCGGAACCGCCTGGTTCGCGTGGACGTCGTACCGCCGCGCGACGAACGCGGAACAGGCACTGGCCGAGCTGAACGCCGAACACCGGGGGCTGATGGCCGAGGCCAGGGCGCTGGAGCGGGCAGTCGCGGCTGCGGAGCAGGGTTTACGGACGCTCAGCTCGCATCCGTCGGTACCGCGGGACGTCGCGGTCACCGCCGACCTGACCCTCGCCGACGTGCGGCGACTGGTGGAGAAACGCAAGGAGCTCGACGACTGATGGCCAAGCTGGGGAAGCCTGCTGTGATCACGCCCAAGAGCAGCGGCGGCGGCAAGGGGAAGGTGATCGGCGGCGTGATCGTGGCCGTCATCGCGCTGATCATCCTGTTCAGCATCTTCAACTTCGCGAACACCGACGCCAACCGGATCGGCCTGCACTACGGCGGCGGCGTGATCGAGGACAAGAAGTTCAAGTCGGTCATCCCGCCGGGTTCGACGAACAAGCTGATCGGCCCGGGCGACACGGTCTACACGTACCCGATCGACCAGCGCTCGTACATCATCGGCGGTGACGGCGCGGACACCGACGCGGCGGACGAGGTCACCGTGGTCAGCAAGGACAACGTCCGGCTGGGCGTCCGCGTCCAGGTCTACTTCACGCTGAACCGCGAGAAGGACGTGCTGAAGTCGTTCCACGAGCGGATCGGCCTGAAGACCGACGCGTACGAGGAGGACGGCTGGAACACCATGCTGCAGAGCTACTTCCGGCCGCAGATCGACCGGGCGCTGGCCGCGGTCGCGACCAACTACGGCTGGGCCGAGCTGTACAACAACGAGAAGATGAAGTCGCAGTTCCAGACCGCAGCGGCCAAGGAGTTCACCCGGCTGCTGCCGGCCGCGGTCGGCGGGGACTACTTCTGCGGACCGGGGTACAACGGCAGCAACGATTGCGGTGAGCTCTCGTTCACGATCCAGAAGCCGATGCCGCTCGACAAGGGGATCATCGACGGGCTCGAGGCGAAGCAGCGGGCCGAGCTGGCGAAGGCGACCCAGGTGCAGAAGAACCAGCAGGTGAATGTCGAGCTGCAATCGGTCAAACAGCAGGTCGCGATGCTCGGGGCGCAGGGTTACCTGCTGAAGACCGCGATCGAGTCGGGCAAGATCCAGTTCATGGTGATCCCGCAGAACGGCAACGTCAGCATCCCGGTGCCGACCACGACCACCCAGCAGCCGAACCCGCCGTCCGGCAACCAGCCGTCGCAACCCACCCGGTAAGCGCGGTACGACCATGAGTGCGCTGCCGTCCCATCTCGAGCTGGTCGAGGGCGTCGTGCTGCCCAAACCGGTCGGCGCGCACCCGGTGCTCGACTTCGTCAACACTCGGTCCGAGTGGACCGCCCGCGGCCCCGCCCGGACCGAGTGGCTGACGTCGCACGACGCCTTCCTGACGTGGACGTCGTACGTCGGTCTGCTGCCGCCGGCAACGGTCAACCGGCTCCGTGAGCACCCCGCGGAGCTGCAGCCGGTACTCGAGTTCCGAGCGAGTCTGTACGACGTCCTGTCCGGCGACGCGGACGAGCGAACCTTCGAGGCGGTGGCGCAACGAATCGAGCAGGCGTCCGCACACCGTCGATTCGTCCGCACCCAGCACGGGGCCACGTGGGAGTTGCCGGAGGACGAAGACCTGCCGCTGCACACCCTCGCGCTCCGAGCCGGCGAACTGCTGACCGGCGCGGAGCGGGCGCACATCCGCAGCTGCCCGTCCTGCGGCTGGCTGTTCCTCGACCCGCGCGGCCGGCGTCGCTGGTGCTCGATGGCGACCTGCGGGAACCGCGCCAAGGTCCGCGCCCACGCGGCCCGAACCCGCTAACTGTTCGTCCAGGTATGCAGAACCCCGCGAAACGGCGCTCTCAGGCCGCGTTCGAGGGGGTTCTGCATACCTGGAGGGACATCGTTCAGTTGAACAGCGCCGGGTCGACCATGATCCAGGTGTGCTTCGCCCGCGCCAGGACGCGGCCGTCGGCGTCGTAGAGCGTGCTCGCGGTGAACGTCTTCCGCCCGTCCGCACCGAGGTAGCGCCCGAGGACGACGCATTCCTCGCCGGGCTCCGGCCGCGCGTCCACGCACGCGGTCAGCTGCCCGAGCACCGACGGGCGCCCTTCGAGGTCGATCGTCCAGCCGCCGGGGCAGTCCAGCGCCGCCCACAGGAAGACCGCGTCCACCTGCCCCTCGGTCGCGAGTGCCGGGGCAGGGGTCCACGTGCACGCCGTCCGCCCGTCGCCGATCGGACCGGGCTTGAGCTGTAGGCCGTCCGGATTCGCCGGTCCGCAGACGAAGCAGCCCGGGAACGGGTGGTTGCGCAGTCCGCGGTACGACGCCTCGGCCGCGCGCGCCTCCTCGGGGGACACCGGATCGACCGTCGCGTCCGCGAGGACATCGCCGTCGACCCCGACCGCCTCGGCAACCACGGCCGTACCGTCGACGAGCCGGCCGGGCGTCAACTCGAGGGCCTTCTCGAGCGGCGGCGGCATCCGCAACGTGACCTGCGGAACGAGGCCCGCGTCGAGCTCGGCCGTCAGCGCGGTCCCGACGAGACCGGCGACGTAGCCCCCGTTGCCCGATCGTTCCGGCCCCCGGAAATGCCGCTCGACCCGTACGGAAGTCATGGCTCGGGACCCTAACGCACTCACGCATTTCACTCGCTCGTGCACGCCGCGTGGTGGAGGTGTGAAGGGTGGGAGCGGTGGGAAGGAAAGGGTTTCAGAGAAATCTGAGGATTTCTCGGGACAACTGAGCTGAGCCCTCCAGTTCAAACGACCGTTTGAACTATGCTGACTGCAGGCTACTGCGCGTGAGCAGGTGGGGTGCCTGCGCGAGCGGTAGTCGGGGGGAAGGAGAACTCTGTGGAGACGCCGGTCGAAACGACCAGGGAGAGGTTGCTCAACGTCGCCGAGCAACGGTTCGGCGAAGGGGGCTACGAGGGCACCTCGCTGCGGGCCATCACGGTCGCGGCAGCCGCGAACATCGCGGCGGTCAACTATCACTTCGGTTCGAAGGAAGCCTTGCTGCGCGCGGCAGTGGCCCGGGCGCTGGGCCCGGTCAACGCCGAGCGGCGGCGCCGGCTGGATCAGCTGGAGGCCGGCGGGTCTCCCGATCCGGAAGCCCTGATCCGGGCGTTCGTCGAACCTGGGCTGGAATTGGTGACGCGCCGCGGTGAACGCGGTGCTGTGGTCGCGCGGTTCATCGGCCGGATCGCGTTCGATCCGAGCCGGCGGATCCGGGAGCTGTACGCGGCCGAGTCCGAACCGATCGAGAGCAGGTTCCTGGCCGCGTTGCAGCGGGCGCTGCCGCACGCGTCATCCGATGCGGTCGCCTTCGGGTACATGAACATGCTCGGCCTGCTCGCGCTGCACCAGTCGCAGGCCCTGTCGCCGGCGCCGGGCGCGACCGGCCCGGAGGATCCGGCCAAGCTCACCGAGAGCCTGGTGACCTTCCTGGTCGCCGCGTTCGACCACGGCTTGAGGTCCTGAGAGCCGGGGAGGACGAGCAGACCAGATTGCGCACTGGGCGGCGTGAGGTTGTCCAGTTTTTGCTCATGGATGTTCGGACTGCCGGGTAACGCTGCATAATGGCGCTCCGTGGACCCCTGTGAAGTCGTGGTTGCCGTCGACCTCGGTGGAACCCGGATGAAGTGCGGCCTGGTCGCCGCGGACGGTGCCGTGCTGCACCGCGAGACCAGGCCGACACCCCGGGCCGATGCCCGCGACGGCGGCCGCGCCGTGCTCGACGCGCTGCTGGAGACCGTTGTCGAGCTCACCCAGAAGGCGAACGCGGAGGGCCACCACGTACGCGCCGTCGGGGTCGTGGTGCCCGGTGTGATCGACGCCCAGCACGGCACGGTCGGCGCCGAGAACCTGGAATGGGTCGGTACGCCGGTGCTCGCCGAAGTGCAGGCGGCGGTCCGGGCGACGGGTGCCGACGACCTGCCGGTCGTGCTCGCCCACGACGTCCGCGCCGGTGGATACGCCGAGCTCCGGCAGGGCGCGCTGGCCGGCGCCACGAACGCGATGTTCCTCCCGCTCGGCACCGGGATCGCCGCGGCGATGATCGTCGACGGGTCGCTGGTGAGCGGTGACGGGTACGCCGGAGAACTCGGCCACTCGAAGTTCGTCCACGGCGACGCCGCGGAGCTGTGCGCGTGCGGGCAGTGGGGTTGTCTCGAGACGGTCGCCTCCGCGGCCGCACTGGCCCGCCGGTACACCGCACGCACCGGACGGACCGTCGACGGCGCTCGCGAGGTGATGGAACTGCTGGCGGCCGGTGACCCGGACGCCGCCCAGGTCTGGCATGACGCGATCACCGCGCTCGTCGACGCCCTGGTGCTCTACACGACCCTGGTCGCGCCGACCCGGATCGCGATCGGCGGCGGTCTGGTGGGCGCCGGCGAGACACTGCTCCAGCCGCTGCGCGAAGGGGTGCACGCGCGGCTCACGTTCCAGCGCGAGCCCGAGATCGTCGCCGCGGTCCTGGGTGAGGAGGCCGGCATGCTCGGCGCCGCCTTGATGGCCTGGGACCATGCAGGTACTGGTGCATCGACAGCGGAGGACACACAAGCATGACCACGTACCGCGTGGGCCGGGTGGTGACGCCGGACGACGTACTCGAGGGCGCCTGGATCCAGGTCGAGGGCGAGGACATTGTCGCGTTCGGCCGCCGGTCCGAGGGAATGCCGGCCGACGGCAAGCGGCCCGAGGACCTCGGAGCCGTAACGGTCGTCCCGGGTTTCGTCGACATCCACACCCACGGCGGCGGCGGGGCGACGTACTCGACCACCGATCCGGAGGAGGCCCGCAAGGTCGCGGCCTTCCACGCCAATCACGGTACGACGACCACGCTGGCGAGCCTGGTGACGGCGCCGCTCGACGAGCTGGTGGCGCAGACGGCGTGCCTGTCCGAGCTGATCGCCGACGGGGTGATCGCGGGCGTGCACCTCGAGGGACCGTTCCTCTCCGAGGCGCGGTGTGGCGCCCATGAGCCGACGCTGCTGCGGCCGCCGCTCAAGGACGACGTCGCGAAGGTGCTGAGCGACGCGGTGAAGATGGTGACGATCGCGCCGGAGCTGGACAACGGTCTGGACGCGATCCGGCAGGTCGTCGACGCGGGCGCGGTCGCGGCGCTCGGGCACACCGACGCGGCGTACGAGCAGATGATCGCAGGTGCGGACGCCGGGGCGACCGTGGCGACGCACCTGTTCAACGGGATGCGCCCGTTCCACCACCGCGACCCGGGTCCGGTCGGCGCCGCGCTGAACGACGAGCGGCTGCTGCTCGAGGTGATCAACGACGGCCTGCACCTGGACCCGCAGGTGGTCCGGGTCGCGCTCGCGGCCGCCGGCGTGAACCGGATCGCGCTGATCACCGATGCGATGGAGGCCACCGGGATGCCGGACGGCCGGTACAAGCTCGGCAGCCTCGAGGTCGACGTCAAGGACGGCCTGGTGACGCTTGCCCATGGCAAGCATTCGATCGCGGGCAGTACGCTGACCATGGATGTCGCGTTCCGGAACGCGGTCCGGGCCGGCACCTCGCTGGTGGACGCCGCGCGGATGGCGTCGACGACGCCGGCGCAGACCTTCGGCTGGTACGACGTCGGCTCGATCGAGACCGGTAAGCGGGCCGACCTGGTCCTGCTGGACGACGAGTACACCGTCCAGCGGGTGATGCGGGCCGGGTCGTGGCTGGACTGATCGGGACCGTCACGCTCAATCTCGCGCTGGACGTCACGTACGAGGTCGACGAACTGCGGGTCGGCGGCAGCCATCGCGTCGACCGGATCCGCCGCCGCGCGGGCGGAAAGGGCGTGAACGTCGCCCGCGTCGCGGCAACCCTCGGCCACGAGGTGCTGGTGCTCGGGTTCGTCGGCGGCGTCACCGGTGAGCTGGTCGCGGAGGAGCTGTTCGACGCGGGGCTGACCGCGCTGCTCACCCCGATCGCCGGCGAGACCCGGCGTACCGTTGCCGTCGTCAACGATGTGGACGGCGACGCGACGATCTTCAACGAGGCCGGGCCGTCGGTGACCGCGGACGAATGGCGCGCGTTCGGCGACCGGATGCCGTGGGGACGGCTGGGTGTACTCGCCTGCTCGGGCAGTCTGCCGCCGGGGCTTCCGTCCGACGCGTACGCCGAGATCGCGGTCCGTGCCCGGCATCACGACGTACTGACGGTCATCGACGCCGGCGGTGCCGCGCTGAACGCAGCGGCCCGCGCGGGTGCGGTGGTGCGTGCCAATGCGTCGGAACTGCGGGCCGCGGTGGGCGATGTGGAGGTCGAGGACGGCGCCGGGCAACTCGTGGCGCTCGGCGCGACCGCCGCCGTGATCACCGACGGGCCGCGCGGAATGGTTGCCGCCAGCAAGAAAGGCGTCTGGCGTGCCCTGCCCGTGGAGACCGTCCGCGGCAATCCGACCGGAGCCGGTGACGCCTGTACGGCGGTTGTCGCTGCCGCAGTCGCCGCGACACCGGAGCCGGACTGGTCCGTCGTCCTGAAGTCCGCGGTCGCCGCGTCCGCGGCCGCCGTCCTGACACCTGTTGCCGGAGACATCGATCTCGACGCGTACCGGCGCTGGCAGCCGCAAGTGACTGTGAACTAGGAGAGATCATGCCGTTGGTTTCCGGTGCCGAGGTCGTTCTGGCCGCCGCCAAGGCGGGTCGTGGAGTCGGTGCGTTCAACGTGATCCAGCTGGAGCACGCGACCGCCCTGATCGCGGGTGCGGAGCAGGCCGGTGCGCCGGTGATCCTGCAGATCAGCGAGAACGCCGTGAAGTACCACGGCGCGCTGAAGCCGATCGGGGTCGCGACGCTGGCCGCGGCGGCGGACGCGACGGTGCCGGTGGTCGTCCACCTGGACCACGCGATGGACCGCGACCTGGTCACGGAGGCTGTCACGCTCGGATTCACGTCGGTGATGTACGACGCCTCCAAGCTCGACTACGACCACAACGTCGCGGCCACCATCGAGGTGACCCGGTTCTGCCACGACCACGGTGTCTTCGTCGAGGCCGAGATCGGTGAGGTCGGCGGCAAGGACGGCGTGCACGCGCCCGGTGCGCGGACCCGTCCGGACGAGGCCGTTGCGTTCGCCGAGGCGACCGGGGTGGACGCGCTCGCGGTCGCGGTCGGTTCGTCGCACGCGATGACCGAGCGTACGGCGACCCTCGACTTCGAACTGATCGCGCAACTGAAGGCCGCGGTACCCGTTCCGCTCGTCCTGCACGGTTCGTCGGGCGTAGCCGACGCCGATCTCACCCGCGCGGTCGAGGCCGGCATGACCAAGGTCAACATCGCCACCCACCTGAACAACGTCTTCACCGGCGTGGTGCGCGAGACCCTGGCAGCCAACCCGAAGCTGGTGGACACCCGAAAGTACCTCGGCCCGGCCCGCGACGCGGTGGCCTCAGAGGTGGCCCGCCTCCTCGACGTACTGCGGGCTGCCTGAGAACCGCTGCGCCGCCTAAGAGATCGCGGCGCTGCCGCGGACCCAATGGGCGCGAAGGTCGTCGCGGGCCCGCTGGACCTGCTCCCGGGCGGCCGGGTCGGGGACCTCGAAGTCCTCGATCAGGCGGGTCAGGGCATGCTCCACCGCAGCGACCAGGGCGTCCTCCTCGGTCAGCTCGGTCTCGGCCACACCTCGCAGTCCCGCGGCGAGCGCGGTCAAGCCGGCGCACTCCTGGTCGGTGAACCGCACCCGGAGCTCCGTCCTGGTGTCCACACGCACCTCCTCGATGGTTGGTACAGTCATGGTGCAATGCAACGTATGTGTTGCACAAGAGTGAGGGGCCGGCGATGACGGTGGCGGTGGACGAGACGCTGCGGACGGCGACCATCGCCGTACTGGCCGAGCACGGCTGGGCGGGGGTGACCTTGGAGCGGGTCGCGGAGAAGGTCGGCCGGTCGCGGGTGACGCTGTGGCGGCAGGGGCTCACGGTCGAGTCGCTGCTCAGCTCGCTGCTGGACGCACTCGCCGACGACTACCGGGACACGATGTGGCCGGTGCTGGCCGGCTCGGGGACCGGGCGCGAGGGGCTGATCCGTGCGCTGGAGGCGCTGTTCGACGTGATCGACCGGCATCTGCCGCTGATGTTGTCGTCGGATCTGGTCTTCCACCAGGAGCAGGCGCGGAACGGGCCGGTCTCGTTCCTGGATCCGTTCGAGCGGTTCCTGCGCGAGGGCGAGGCGGACGGCTCGCTGCATCCGCACGGCCGGATCAGCGATGTTGCGGAGGTGCTGATGGTTTCGGCCGCGCTGACCTACGTGCACATGCGTGGTCGCCATCACTGGTCGCGGTCGCGGGCCCGGCGCCTGACCCTCGATCTGGTGCTTCGCGGAGTGATCGAGGCGTGAAACATGGCTGTTGCATTTCGCGCAACAGTCATGTTTCACTGGCGGCATCGACACCTTCTGCACACCGGAGACCGTCATGACTCTTCCGTACGCCGAACCGCTGGTCCGTCTCGAGCCGCAGCCCCGGGTGATCCCCGAACCGCCCCGCGTCGGCGAGCCCGGCGGTCCGCACTGCGGGCTGTGCGACTGGCTCGCCGACTTCGAGCACTCCGAACACCGGCCGCCGCTGTGGTACGACGACGACTGGGCACTGATCCGCGCAACCGACGTCACCATCCCCGGCATCGTGTGGCTGACGACCCGGGCCCACTACGACTCGTTCGTGGACCTGCCCGACCGGCTTGCCCACAGTTACGGTTCGGTGGTCGCTCGGGTCGAGCGAGCCATCCTCGCCCTCGGCGACATCGCGCGGGTGCATGTCTATCGTTGGGGCGACGGTTCTGCCCACTTCCACGTGTGGTTCTACCCCCGGCCGCTGGGCATGCTCGAGGCCCGCCGAGAGATGCTGCCCCTGTGGGCGGACCTGCTGCCCCCAGCCACGGAGGAGGTCGTCGCCGATGCCGAAGCCAAGATCGCGGCATCTCTGGCGACGAACCCCTGACATGCCCTCGAACCACGAACCGGCGCCACACCCCCAGTCTGGAGCGCAGGACCAGGCGGGGTTGGCCCGTCGGCTCGGCGTCGGGGACGCCGTACTGATCGGGCTGGGGTCGATGGTGGGGGCCGGGGTGTTCGCGGTGTGGACGCCGGCCACGCAGGCGGCTGGGTCCGGGGTGTTGATCGGGCTGTTCCTCGCCGCGATCGTTGCCTACTGCAACGCGGCCTCGTCGGCCCAGTTGGCGGCGGTGTACCCGGTGTCCGGCGGCACCTATGTGTACGGGCGGGAGCGCCTGGGGGAGTGGTGGGGGTTCGCGGCCGGCTGGTGTTTCGTGATCGGCAAGACCGCGTCGTGCGCCGCGATGGCGCTGACCTTCGCGACCTACGTCACCGACACCTCCTGGCTTCGGCGGTTGGTGGCGCTCGCAGCCGTGGTCGCGCTGGCCGCCGTCAACTATCGCGGCGTGACCCGGACCGCGCGCCTCACCCGGATCCTGGTGCTCTGCACGCTCGCCGTGCTCACGCTCGTCCTCGTCGTTGTCTTCACCACCGGACCGCAGCAGCATCCCGATCTGTCGCGCACCTCGGCGTACGGCGTACTGCAGTCGGCCGGACTGTTGTTCTTCGCGTTCGCCGGTTATGCGCGGATCGCCACCATGGGTGAGGAGGTCCGGGAACCCGCGAAGACGATCCCGCGGGCCATCACGATCGCGCTGACCGTTGCCATCGGCCTCTATCTCGTCGTGGCGCTGGCCTTGCTGCGGTCCGGCGACCCGGCGTCGACCGCGGCGCCCCCGGCCCCCCGCCGCCACGGGGCCGGGGCGGGGTGAGGG